>NZ_CAUZLM010000002.1:0-234616 GCF_963580165.1 Fructobacillus evanidus | reverse complement strand
TGATGGCATAGAGGAACCACCTGTACCCATCTCGAACACAGAAGTTAAGCTCTATAGCGCCGAAAGTAGTTGCCGGAACGCTGGCTGCGAGGATAGGACGACGCGATGCCGTACATATTATATTGAAAACAAAAGAGAGTTTTCCGGAGAGGTGTCCGAGTCAGGCTTAAGGAGCACGGTTGGAAACCGTGTAAGCGGTGGAAGCTGCTTCGAGGGTTCGAATCCCTTTCTCTCCATTTTGGACGATTAGCTCAGCTGGGAGAGCACCTGCCTTACAAGCAGGGGGTCACAGGTTCGATCCCTGTATCGTCCATTAAGCTACGCCCTCTTTTTTGTTTTCAAACATGAGTTAGAGTAACCTTGTGGGGTGCAAGTCCTCATCATGTTATTTCGGCGATAGCTGATTGTTAATACCTTAGGGATATAGTTTAATGGTAGAATAGCGGTCTCCAAAACCGTTGATGGGGGTTCGATTCCCTCTATCCCTGCCATGGCGGTAGTGGTGAAGTGGTTAACACACTGGTTTGTGGATCCAGCATGCGAGGGTTCGATCCCCTTCTACCGCCCTAATAAAGTATTTATACTTTATATTGCCCTTGTGGCGGAATTGGCAGACGCGCTGGACTCAAAATCCAGTGGTGGCAACACCGTGTGGGTTCGACTCCCACCGAGGGCATAACGAAAAACCTGGACTTTTGTCCAGGTTTTTTCTTTGGATAAAAAGCGGGTGAAACCTTGAATTTTCCCCGTTTTTTAGGTATTCTTGTTAAGAGTAAACTAGGCGAAATAGGACCTGGTTTGGAGGATAATTTTGAACCAAGAAGCATTTTTAAAGAGCCTAAAGGAAGCTGGCATAACACTGTCAGATCAACAAATTAACCAGTTCGATCGTTATTTTTCCTTGTTGGTTGAGACGAATAAGGAATTCAATTTAACGGCGATTACGGACCATGATGAGGTTTATTTAAAGCACTTTTATGATTCACTGACTTTGGCTTTTTACCAACCAGCATTAAAGGTTGCTGAACCAACCTTGATTGATATTGGATCTGGTGCTGGATTTCCAGCGATTCCTTTAAAAATCGCTTTACCAAACTTAAAGGTGACACTGGTTGATTCATTGAATAAGCGGGTTAACTTTTTAAAAACTGTTGTTGCAGATCTTGGTTTAGAAAATGTAACTGTTTTGCACGGTCGTGCTGAAGACTTCGGTCAAGAGCCAAAAATGCGTGAAAGCTTTGATTATGCAACCGCCCGAGCTGTTGCTCGGACAGCGGTTTTAGCTGAGTACACATTACCGTTTGTGAAACTTGGTGGGCAACTTCTAGTGATGAAGGGGTCTGCTGGTGAAGATGAATTGAGGGCCGGGAAAAAGGCTCTGCAAACACTTGGTGGTCAATTAAAGGAAAGCTTTACTTTCACATTGCCAAATCAGGATCCACGAATGATTCAAATTATCGATAAGGTACAAAAGACACCAAAGAAGTATCCAAGACAGGCGGGTACTCCTAGCAAAAAGCCATTATAAAAGAAAAAGGAGCCAGCAGATGGCAAAGATTATTGCTTTAGCCAACCAAAAGGGTGGGGTTGGCAAGACAACGACAAGTATTAACCTGGGTGCTGCCTTGGCGAAGGCTGGTAAGAAGGTTTTGTTGGTTGATGCCGATCCACAGGGGAATGCAACCTCTGGTGTTGGTGTTGACAAATCAGAATTAGAAAAAGATGTTTATGAAGTTTTAATTAACGGCGTTGCTGCCCAGGAGGCCATTGTCAAAGCGGATACCCTGGACATTTTACCAACCACGATTCAACTGTCAGAAAGTGAAGTGCAGTTAGTCGATCTTCCTCGACGGGAATTTCGTTTAAAGGATGCGCTGGCACCGCTGGCCGACCAATATGACTATATTTTGATTGATAATCCGCCTTCATTAGGACTGTTAACAATTAACTCCTTCACAGCTGCAGATGCAGTTTTAATTCCCGTTCAAACCGAATTTTACGCTTTGGAAGGATTGGGACAATTGCTGAATACGATTGAACTTGTCCGCCAAGGTCTGAATCCTGATTTGGAAATGGCCGGAATCTTATTGACGATGTTTGATACCCGGACTAATTTAGCAAAACAGGTTTCTGAGCAAGTACGAACATACTTTGAAGACCGGGTTTACCACACGGTCATTCCGCGGACTGTTCGTTTGTCAGAGGCACCATCTTACGGCCAGGCGATTATTGATTTTGATCCAAAATCACTCGGTGCGCGGGTGTATACCGAATTTGCGAAGGAGGTCATGGCGCAATATGGTTAATAAAAAAGGTGGCTTGGGTAAAAACATGGATTCGCTCTTTGGATCCAATGGCATCTCAAAGGAAGCTTTGGCCCATTCCAAAACAATTAGCCGCAACCCGGAGGCGGGGGAAAAAGTAGTTTCGATTCCCTTAGACCAAATTGAAGCCAATCCGTTTCAACCACGGTTGCACTTCGATGAAGAATCAATCAAAGAGCTGGCTCAGTCAATTAAAGAAAATGGCCTGTTGACGCCAATTATTGTTCGTCAAAGCGGTGCCAAGTATCAAATTATTGCTGGTGAACGTCGTTTCCGCGCAACGAAGACGTTGCCGGTGAAGGAAATTACTGCGATTGTTCGGGCAACCAACGACGATACAATGGCGACGTTGGCGTTGATTGAAAACTTGCAACGCGATAACTTGGACCCAATTGAAGAGTCACGGGCCTATGCTAATTTGATGGCCCAGTTGGATTTAAATCAAACCCAACTGGCCGAAAAGTTAGGTAAAGAACGGACCACGATTGCCAACGCTTTGCGGTTGTTAAAGTTACCAAATCAGGTCCAAGACCTGGTTCAAGCTGGTGAGCTTTCAATGGGGCAAGCCCGTGCCTTACTTGGCTTGGAAAAAGAAGGCCAGATGAATGCGGTTGTTCAAACAATTTTGAAAGAACAGTTGAATGTTCGTCAGGTCGAAGCACTGGTCAAGAAGGTCAACGCTGGGGACCAAAAGCCGGCTAAAAAGGCTGAATCACCGTTTGCTAAAGATTTAGCAAATCGATTAGAAGATAAATTTGGAACAAAGGTCAAGGTCAACACCGGTTCAAAGGGTGCTGGAAAGATTGAAATCGCCTATCTTTCAGAACAAGACCTGGCTCGAATCTTAAGTATTTTGTCAATTGAGGTAGACTAAGATGGCGCAATCAATTGAATACGGTCTGGGCGACCTAGTTGAAATGAAGAAGCCCCATGCTTGCGGAACGAACGCATGGGTGGTGAACCGCCTCGGGGCTGATATTAAAATTACCTGTTCAAACTGTAACCGGACCATCATGTTAACCCGGTTTAACTTTGAAAAACGCTTGAAAAAAGTCTTAAAAAAGGCCGAAGAAGATTAATCTTTACGGTCCAAGACGAAAGGATAAACAGACATGGCTTTAACAGCTGGAATCGTTGGACTGCCTAACGTTGGTAAGTCAACACTTTTTAATGCAATCACAAAGGCTGGTGCGGAAATGGCCAATTACCCATTTGCCACCATCGAACCAAACGTTGGGATTGTTGAAGTACCAGATGATCGCTTAGCTCGCATTCAAGAAATTGAACCAGCTGATAAGATTATTCCAACAACATTTGAATTTACCGACATCGCCGGTATCGTAAAGGGTGCTTCTAAGGGTGAAGGACTTGGAAATAAGTTCTTGGAGAACATCCGCCAAGTGAACGCCATCGTTCACGTTGTTCGTGCCTTTGATGACGATGAAATCATCCACGTTAACGGTAAGGTTGATCCACTTGATGATATCGATACCATTAATACCGAATTGGTCCTAGCTGATTTGGAAGCGGTTGATAAGCGCTATGCTAAGGTTGCTCGCGCTGCCAAGGGATCTGATAAGGCTGCCAAGGCAGAAGCTGCTGTTTTGGAAAAGATTAAGCCTGTCTTGGAAGCTGGTAAGGCTGTGCGGACGATTGACTTCTCAGAAGAAGAAGAAAAGGTCGTGAAGAGTTTGTTCTTGTTGACATCAAAGCCAACGCTTTATGTGGCTAATATCGCAGAAGACGACATGGCTGATCCAACGAACTCACCTTACTACCAAAAAATTAAGGATTTCGCTGATTCCGAAAAGGCAGAAGTGATTGCTTTGTCAGCGAATGCAGAAGAAGAAATTGCACAACTAGACGATGACGAAAAGGCCGATTATTTGGAATTGGCTGGTGTTCAGGAGCCTGGTTTGAACAAGCTGATTCGCTCTGCTTACCACTTATTAGACTTGCGGACATTCTTTACCGCTGGTGGTAAAGAAACGCGTGCATGGACCTTTAAGGCTGGATACAAGGCACCTCAGGCTGCTGGCGTTATCCATTCTGACTTTGAACGTGGGTTTATCCGAGCAGAAACGATTGCCTTTGCTGATTTGGATGAATACGGTTCTGTTAAGGCCGTTAAAGAAGCTGGTAAGTTGCGATCAGAAGGAAAAGATTACGACGTTCAGGACGGCGATATTATCGAATTCCGTTTCAACGTATAATACATTTAAAGGACGAAAGACAGTAAGATGACTCAAGTAGATTCCCAATTAAGCAAGAAGAATCAAGACTTTATTTTCCGATTTAAAAAGGGCTTGGCGGAAACTGATAAGCTAACTGACGAGCGCAAGGAAGAAATTGTACAAACAGTTTCTGAAAAGCTTTACGTCGGTCAAAAGGCCGGCAAGACAGCTGTGCAGATGTATGGGTCACCGGCTCAACTTTTGCAACAGTATTTGAATCCCCGTCGTTTAGCTAAGAAGTTCCACGATTATTCCTTTACATTCTTGGCCACTGATACGGCCTTGGTCTTGGTCATGTTCTTGTCTGGCTTTTTCGCCGTTACGATGAGCTTTGGCAAGAGCTCAAGCGAAAGCCAGGGAATCGGCGTTGTCTCGATGCTCTTGCTGTCATTCTGGGGTGGTGCTATTTATACCTTGGCAATGCAACGCTTGGTGCCTAATCCAAAGGAGAAGAACCCTAAGAAGAAGATGCCAACTTGGTTGTTGTTAATCATTGTTGCTATTCTTTGGGTTGCCGGTGTCACGGCCTTCATGTTTATTCCGACAGTAGTTAACCCAAGCTTGCCACTCTTTGGTAATGTGCTGGTCTTGGCTTTGGCTTGGTTGGCATACCTGTTGAACCGTAAGCACGCTGGATTGGAGCACGGTGGTATTTTGGCCATCTCAAAGTTGTCCCAGCAAGCTCGGGTAGATGAGGCAAATCAGAAGGAGTAAGGGATGAAAATCTTAGTTGTCGACGACGATCAAGAAATCGCTGAATTATTAGAAATTTACTTGAAAAACGAAGGCTACGAACCCGTGATTGCGCAAGATGGGAAAGAAGCCCTTTCAAAGTTAAATACTAACCCGGATGTTGCTTTAATGGTATTGGACATTATGATGCCCAATATGTCTGGTTTAGAGGTGTTGAAGGCTGTTCGCAAGGACACACATATTCCAATTTTGATGCTTTCGGCTAAGTCTTCTGATATGGATAAGATTCAGGGACTGATTTCCGGAGCCGATGACTACGTCACAAAACCCTTTAATCCTCTGGAAGTGATGGCGCGGATTCGTTCGCTTTTGCGGCGGTCTCAAAACATGGTCCAAGAGCAAAAGCCGGATGTCTTGTCGGTGGCCTCTTTGGTTATTAACAAGGATTCTCACGAGGTGAAGACCACCAGTGGTGATCTGGTGAATTTAACTGCCTTAGAATTTGGGATTTTATACCTTTTGGCCTCTCATCCAAACCGCGTTTTCTCTGCGGATGATATCTTTGAGCGCGTTTGGCAACAGGAATCCGTTGTTTCTGCTAAGACGGTCATGGTGCACGTTTCCCATTTGCGTGATAAATTAGAAGAAGCAACACATGGTGACCAGGTTATCCAGACTGTCTGGGGTGTTGGTTACAAGATTGAAGTGAGCTAATCATGGTCAAGAAAAGTACAATTCTGGCACAAACCGTTTTGTCATTAATTTTGGCCACCTTGACCTCGTTTGGCCTTGCTTGGGCGCTGGCCTTTGACCTCTTAAAAGACAAAATGAATTGGTCAGCTCGGGAAAGCTGGCCTTTTTTTTACATAGTTTGGCTACTATTATTGATGATATGGTTGATTCACCTGTGGCGGCGTAGCCGTGAACGGCTGTTGTTGCTAAACCTGACGAAGCAGCTATACAGTCTTGCCAATCATCCTGACCTTGATTACAAATCGGCTGGTGATGATGAGTCGGATTTGCCTGAAAATCAGGAAAAGCGGCAGTTACCGACCTATAGCAACCAAGCCCGACAGTTAACGGCCTTGGTCGACCGTGTGGTGGCCGAGTTCAATTTGGCCCATGAAGAGCAGTTAGCTGTTGAAAAATCGAAGGATGAGATGATGACCAACATCTCTCATGACCTACGGACACCGCTCACGGCGATTATTGGGTACCTGGGCTTAGTAGTGGCGCCTAACTCTCCCTTGTCTGAGGAAGACCAGGCGAAATATTTAAAAACGGCCTATCATAAGTCCAACCAGATGAAAACACTGGTTGAAGACCTCTTTGAGTTTGCCAAGTTGCAAACAACGCAGGTAAGCCTGAATATCACTGATTTTTCGCTCGGCGACCTCTTTGATCAGGTCCTAGCGAACTATGCCATGGAGGCAGAAAATCGGCACCTGCGCTTTGCGACTAATTTGGACCCACGTGTGATTGTGATGGCTGGTGACTCGGACAAATTAGCCCGGGTTTTGATTAACTTGGTGGAAAACGCATTGAAATATGGTCAAGGCGCTAGTTTTATTAAATTAACTGGTCAGGTCAAGGAAAATGGCTTGGTGGAAATTAGGGTCATTAATGATGGTCCTGCCATTCCAGCTAGTTCGGCCAACCATATTTTTGAGCGCTTTTATCGAGTGGAAGAATCGCGCAACAACAAGACTGGTGGTACGGGCCTAGGTCTCGCCATCGTGAAAGGCATTATTGACCAGCACAACGGTCAAGTAAAAGTCGAATCAGATGAGACGGCCACGGCATTCGTCATGACCCTCCCGCTGAAACAAGTGAAAGAAGAATAGAGTTATGAGTGAAAAGCCAATGTATCGGTTACAGGCCGCCAACAGAAAGAAAAAGCGGGGGCGGTTTTGGGTTATCCTGATTGCCATCCTCGTCTTGGTGCTGGCCTTGCTGGGTGCGGGTCTATATTTCTTGACACCAGATGACGTCAAATCATCAATTCAGTCAACCAAAGACCAACCGGTAAGTTTAAATGTTGATGCCACTTCGGCCGTGGTGATCGATTTGACATCCGGCCAAGTTTTGGGGGAAAAGGATGCGAATAAGCAAGCGCCAATTGCTTCTGAGAGTAAAATGTTGGTGGCCTATGGCATCTTGAAAGCCATTGAAAATAACCAATTGAAATGGGCTGACCAGGTAACAGTGCAGGCGAATGCTGATCTTTCGGCACAAAATGCGGATGCCATTTCGCATTTGAATATGAAGACGGGCGATAAGCTTTCGGTGCGCGACTTGTATTGGGCGATGTTTACTAATTCGGCCAATGATGCGGCATTAACCCTAACAGCCGCCTTAACCAAGCCGGGACAAACGGCGCAACAAACCCTTGAATCTTTGGCCAGTGACCTGAACTTAAAGGGAACTGCCTGGTATAATGGTGCCGGTTTGACGAACGGCGACTCTTATAATAATAACGAGGTTACTTCCGCTTCTGATTCGGCAGCAAACCATGCATCAGCGATGCAGGTTGCTGAAATTGCCAAAAAGATTATGACCATGGATCCGACCTTGAAGACGGTGACGGCTAGTCCAACGATTACCTATACAAAAAACAAGACCGTTAAGGTGACGGAAACTTCTGATTTTGGGCAAGCATTTGCCAACATTGTCAAAGGTTTGGATAATGAAAACGGACTGAAAATCCTTGGTCTGAAGACGGGCTCAACGCCAGAAGCGGGTGCTTGTTTCACGGGTTATGTGGTTGACCAACAGGGACATGAGTTCTTGACAGTTGTTAACAATGCCGCCGATTATACAGATACCAAGCAACGGTTCCAAACGACAATTGATATGGTTAACCAGGTCTTGGCTAAGAAGAAGGCTCATACCTATGCTACAGGTAAGCAACTGACGAACCACAAGACTGTTGGTGTTGATGGGGAGAGTAAATCAGTTGCCGTACAAGTAGCAGCAAGCAAGACCTACTGGACCAGTCCGAAAAAGTCATTAAAGATTCAGTCATTAAAGGATTTGAAGTCTCGTCCCGATGAAAAGAGTACTGACGTGGTGACTTATGCCAAACCGGAATTGAAGGCCACTTTCTTGCCAGGTCTTTCAGACACGGATAAGGAAATTCCTTTACAAGTTGTAACGGCAACGACTAAAAAATAGTTTAAAAAAAGTTTGCCTAATTTTTAGTCACAGCGTTAACATTACCGTAAAGAGTGCTATAATAAAAACAGTGAAAGCGTTTACTTTCCGGACAGAAAGGGGTATTCTTCATGGCAGCAATCCATTTTGATTCGAACGGTTTACAGAACTTCGTTGCAGACAACGAATTAGATGAAATTAAGGATCAGGTGCGTTTTGCGCATCAGACATTGGTGAACAAAACCGGTGCGGGGGCTGATTTTACCGATTGGTTCCACTGGGCATCGAGCCAAGACCAAGCTAGCTTGGCGCCAATTCATCAGGCGGCGGACGCAATTAAAAAGAATTCGAAAGTTTTGGTAGTCATTGGAATTGGTGGTTCTTATTTGGGATCACGAATGGCCATCGACTTTTTGAAGTCACCTTGGCATAACGAATTAGTCCAGGGCGATGAGGTAAAGGTATACTTTGCCGGTAATGCGATGTCACCAATGGCTTTGGATGAATTGGACCGAGTAATTGGGGACCAAGATTTCTCTGTTAATGTGATTTCAAAATCAGGAACTACGACGGAACCTGCCGTTGCTTTCCGTTTCTTTAAGCAACGCTTGGTAGCCAAGTACGGTGAAGAGGGTGCTAAGGAACGTATCGTGGCAACCACAGATGCTAAGAAGGGTGCCTTGAAGAACGAAGCAACCGCTGAAGGATACCAAACCTTGGTTATCCCTGATGGCATTGGTGGCCGATTCTCCGTTTTGTCAGCCGTTGGCTTGTTGCCAATGGCCGTTGCCGGCATTAATATTGAAAATGTTTTGGCCGGTGCAGCTGAAGCCGAAAAGACTTACAGTAGCGATGATGTCCATGAAAACCCGGCCTTAGCCTATGCGGCTTACCGTCGGATTCTTTACGACAAGGGATATACAACCGAAATTTTGGCTAACTGGGAACCATCTCTGCAATATTTGTCAGAGTGGTGGAAGCAGTTGATGGGTGAATCAGAAGGAAAGAACCAAAAGGGTATTTATCCTTCATCAGCCAACTACTCAACTGATTTGCATTCTCTTGGTCAATATATCCAAGAAGGTCGTCGCGACCTCTTTGAGACGGTTGTTCGTATTGACCATTCAAAGCACGATTTGCCAATCCCTAAGACTGGTGATAACGAAGATGGCTTACTTTATTTGGAAGGAAAGTCATTGGAAGAAGTCAATAAAACTGCTGCAACTGGCGTTGTTTTGGCCCATGTGGATGGCGGTGTGCCAAACTTGGCTGTTCACTTGGATCGTCAAGATGAAGCTGGTTTGGGCGAATTAATTTACTTCTTTGAATTAGCTGTGGGTGTTTCAGGTTACCTCTTTAACATCAACCCATTCAACCAACCAGGTGTTGAAGCTTACAAGACGGCTATGTTTGCCCTTTTGGATAAGCCTGGCTATGAAGAACAAAGTAAGGTCTACCACGACCGGTTAAAGTAAGACAAAATAAAAACTAGAAACCAAATTCGCGCATGGGTGCGAAGGGGTTTCTAGTTTTTTTGTCTAATTGGTGCGTTACTATTCAATAGCTAATAGCTGATTTTTAAAGAGAATGCTTTGTTAAACAGCAAAGAATTGGTGGATGGCTTCAACCGTTTTATCGGAGCCAACAAAGTAAATCGTGTCACCGGGAAGAATATTAGCATAAGGACCGGGTGACAAGATGATTTCGTCTTCGTGGAGAATGGCGATAATCGTTGCTCCAGTATTTTGCCAAATGTTCAAAGAACCAATCGATTGGTTGAGCATCGGTGAGTCGGCTTCAGGAATAAATTCGTAGGGCGACATAGGATTATTTTTGCGCACTCGTTGGGTCTGGTCCAATAGGAGTGAGAAGGCCTCGTCTAAATTAGCTAAGTCCTCTTTTTGCTTGGCAATTAGGCTTTTAATTTCGCCATGAGTGGTTTGCAGGTCACGACTTTCCTTTGCCTGATCAAGAAATTCGCGGGCCTTTTCTCGAGACAGGACTTCAACGCCAGAACCGTGAACGGGCTTGACAATATCAAGATCGGCTAAGACTGAAATCGCCTTGCGGGCGGTTTCAGCTGAAACGCCAAAGGTTGCGGCTAAAGTTGACCGAGCATGGAGCTTTTCGCCAACGAGAAATTGTTTATTAACGATGTGCTCAGCGATTTCCTGAGCGATTTGGTGATAACGAGGTTCTTTAACTTTCGGCATAACCGGCGTCCTTTAAAAAGAATTAGTGAATAAATATTCTAATTTGACAAAAGTGACCACTAGTGTATGATAGTAGAGTGGTCACTATTGACCACCGCTAAAAACCACGACGGTGGTCACTTATCTAGTTTATTTTAAATGAGCAGGATAGTCAACTCATAGGAGGGTTTATGCCAAAAGTTCAGATTAAGCATTTAACCAAAATCTTTGGAAAGCGCCAAAAGGCCGCTTTGAAGATGGTTGAAGAAAATAAATCTAAGAACGAAATCTTTGAAAAGACTGGCTCAACGGTTGGTGTTTACGACATTAACCTTGATGTAAATGAGGGCGAAATATTCGTCATCATGGGGCTTTCAGGTTCCGGGAAATCAACGTTAATTCGTTTGCTGAACCGGCTGATTGAGCCAACCAGTGGGGAAATCTTTTTGGATGGGAAAAACATTACTCATTACAACAAGAAAGAAATGCTGGATATTCGTCGGAAGAAAATGTCGATGGTCTTCCAGAATTTCGCTTTATTCCCACACCGGACCATTCTGGAAAACACAGAATTTGGTTTGGAAATCCAAGGTGTGCCAGCAGCAGAACGGCGCGAACGTGCCGAAAAGGCCTTGGAAAACTCAAAACTTTTGTCCTTTAAGGACCAGTATCCTTCACAGCTTTCTGGAGGGATGCAGCAACGAGTTGGTTTGTCACGGGCATTAACGAATGACCCCGACATTCTCTTGATGGATGAGGCTTTCTCTGCCTTGGATCCATTGGTTCGACACGAAATGCAAGACGAACTTTTGGACTTGCAGGCAACAGTGAAGAAAACCATTATTTTCATCACCCACGACCTGAACGAAGCTTTGCGTTTGGGTGACCGGATTGCCATCATGAAGGATGGTCAGTTGCAACAAATCGGTACTGGAGAAGAAATTTTGACTAATCCAGCTAACGATTATGTTGAAAGCTTCGTTGAAGATGTTGATCGTTCAAAGGTTTTGAATGCGGAATCAATCATGATTCCTGGATTGACGGTTAACGCCGATACTGATGGGCCAAACGTTGCCTTGCACCGCATGTCGGAAGAGGAAGTTTCTGGTATGGTTGCTGTCGATAGCAATCGTAAATTTGTTGGGTATGTCACTTCTGATGCGGCAGTAGCTGCTCGTCGCGAAAAGACGACTTTGCGTGAAGCGATTACGGCCATGCCAACGGTAACGCCCGACACGGTTGTTTCGGATATTTTACCAATCATTTATGATGCCCACACACCTGTGGCTGTTGTTGATGAAAATCAGAAGCTCCACGGCATTATCATTCGTGGTGCCGTCATTGAAGCGTTAGCCCAAACGGAAGGAGACAATAATGATTAATTTATTATCAGTTGCCAAACTCCCACTCGATTCCTGGGTAACCGATGGAGTTAACTGGTTGACAAAGAATCTGTCTGGGTTCTTTACCGCCATTCAAAATGGTGGTTCATCCACGATGGATGGCATTACGAATTTCTTAACAGCGATTCCAATGCCAATTTTTATCATCGCCTTGGCGTTGATCTCATGGTTATTGACGCCTAAGAAATATGGTCAACCACTCTTTATTTTGCTTGGTTTGGCTTTGGTTGCTAACCAAGGATTGTGGTCTGATTTGATGCAGACCCTGACACTGGTCTTAATGGCCTCGGTCGTTTCTTTGGTTATCGGAATTCCAATGGGAATTTGGACGGCCAAGTCGCCAAAAGCCTACATGGTGATTAAGCCCATTTTGGACTTCATGCAGACCATGCCAGCCTTTGTCTATTTGATTCCGGCCGTTGCCTTCTTTGGTATCGGAGTTGTACCTGGGGCCTTCGCCTCTGTCATCTTCGCCTTGCCACCAGTAGTGAACTTTACTTATCTTGGTTTGCAACAGGTGCCAACTGATTTGGTCGAAGCTGCTGACTCATTCGGGGCAACGACTTGGCAAAAGTTGTTCAAGTTGGAATTGCCAAATGCAAAGAACACCATTATTGCCGGTGCTAAGCAAACCATTATGTTGGCCTTGTCAATGGTTGTGACGGCTTCGATGATTGGTGCACCAGGACTTGGTCGTGGTGTCTTGTCAGCCGTCCAACACGCTGATGTTGGTTCAGGATTCGTTAATGGAATCGCCTTGGTTATCTTGGCCATTATCATTGACCGTTTTGTGCAACGAATGAACACGGAACCCGTTTCCGCACCTAAGTTGCCAAAGTGGCGTAAATTAGCTACTTGGGCAATGCTGGCAGTGATTGCTATTGCTGGAATTGCCGGCAGCATCACTGCTCACCAAGCCTCAGGAAAGAAAGTTAACATTGGTTATGTTGAATGGGATTCTGAAGTTGCCTCAACGAACGTCTTGGCTGAAGCAATGCGTCAGCACGGTTATGATGTGACGATTACGCCACTTGATAACGCTGTGAACTGGCAGTCAGTTGCTAACAAGCAAACCGATGCCACTGTCTCAGCTTGGTTGCCAAATACGCACAAGGCTTTGTACGCTAAGTATAAGAATGATGTTGATTTGCTTGGCCCTAATTTGACTGGTGTTAAGTTAGGTTTGGTTGTACCAGACTATATGAATGTCAACTCAATTGCTGATTTGACAAATCAGGCCAACAAGACCATCACGGGTATTGAACCTGGTGCCGGTGTTATGGCTGCCGCACAAAAGACGATTGATTCTTACGGTAACCTTTCTGGTTGGAACTTGCAGGCGTCATCATCTGGTGCCATGGTTTCAGCCTTGGATAAGGCCTACAAGGCTAAGCAGCCAATCGTCTTGACTGGTTGGTCACCACACTGGATGTTCAACAAGTATAAGTTGAAGTACTTAGCTGATCCAAAGGGAACGATGGGCTCACAAGAATCAATTAATACTGTTGTTCGTAAGAATTTGAAGCAAACGAACCCTGATGTCTATAAGGTGATGAAGAAGTTCCACTGGACGAAGGAAGACATGCAGACAGTGATGCTTGATATCCAAAACGGTAAGACGCCTACAAAGGCTGCCGATGACTGGATTAGCTCGCACAAGTCACAAGTCAACGCTTGGTTTAAGTAACAATATTAGTGTCGTTTGACTCCGGTCTGATGGCAAATTAAAAGCGACCCGAAGTAATCAATTTGATTACTTGGGTCGCTTTTTGTGTGCGCTGTTACTGGGGGGCGGTGAAGCTAATTTGACCGCTTAAGAGCGTTTAAAGGAGGCTAAGAGTTGCTTTAAGATATTTTCATCCGAGTATGACAAAACGTTCTTAGCGTAGAGCTTTTGTCCGTATTGAGCCAGGGCCACGAGGGCAATTAGCGAAATGGTCAGTGACAGAAGAGCCTGCCACCAGTTAACGTATTGGTTGGCGAGGAGGCTGGGCATCGTTGATTGCGACATGAAGGGGATGTAAGCAAAAATTCGAACGACGACGTTATTGCCACCGTTTGAGGCGGATGCTAGTCCAACAACGTAGGGAATCATGGCCAGGGTGGTCACGGGAACCATGGCCTGAGAAACCTGCGAGTTGTCGTTGACTAACGAAGCCGCAATGGCTGCCAAAATTAGGTAAAGGCCAGTGGCTACGATGATGTATACCAACGTGTAAATCAGAAAAGCCGGGGTCAGGGCGGTTAGGTAGGAAAGCGCCTGTTTCACCACCGTAATTTGTTGACCAAAAAGGTTCGCTCCTACCCCGAGCACGACATAGGAAAGCAGCTGGGTAACCAAGAGACCGGTAATACCAAGGAGTTTGCCAAAGTATTGCGCCTGGGCTGATGAAGCCGCTAGCAGGGTTTCCATAATTCGTGATGACTTCTCGTTAGCAATTTCATTACCGATTAAGGAAGAATAGGTCGAAACAATCAGCAAGACGATAATCGTGACAGCAACCGAGATGGCTGCCTTTGCATCCTGGTTATTATCGGTGTTCTGTTGATTATTGGATTGGTTTTGGACCGTTGTTTTGAGACTAAAGGGGGTCATCAATGCTGCAGTTTGTCTTTCAGTCAGACCATAATTTTCAGCTTGTGTGGTCAAGAAAAGTTTACTGAGGACCGCTTGTAATTGATCCTTATCAATTTTTGGTGCTTTTTGCTGGGTGACTAATGTGCCTTGACCATCATTTAGGGTCAGGATGCCATCGATTGTCTGCTTTTTCAAGGCCGATTGAGCGGATTGTTCATCGGTGATTGATGAGACCTTGATGTTCATCTTGCTGGCCGATTGGCTAATGGCTTCACGACTGGTACTGGGACCGATGATAGCTACCTTTGCTGGTTGGTCGTTTGAGAAGTAACTAATACCAAAGCCAAGGAGGGCTGCAGCAGCGATTAAAAGAATCGGTGAAATTATTAACCACCAGAAAGATTTTTTCTTGAGGCGGGTGAGATAAGTATGCTTGGCAACTAGGAGTGTGGGATTAGTCATTGGTGCTGACCTCCGTTTTAAAGATTTCGGCCAGGGTTGGTGGCTGTTGTGAGAAGGCGGGGATGTAGCCATTGCTGGTTACCGCCTCAAAAATTTGTCGTCCAGCTGCTTCATAGGCAAGTGTCAGCATATAGCCGCTATCTTTGGGCTCGGCGTGAATGACCCCGGCCATCGCCAGGTAGTCTGATTTCGTCAAATGAGGGGCCTCAACATAGAGGCGGGTCCGGCCAAAGGACTCACGAATGGCCTGAACGGGCCCCTGAAGGACGGTTCGACCTTTTTTGAGCATCAGTAATTGATCCGAGATTTGGCTAACGTTGTCCATATTATGCGATGAAAAAATAATCATGGCACCGCGGGCTTTGAGACGCTTAATTTCGTCCATAAAAATGGCAGCATTGACGGGATCTAAGCCTGAGAAGGGCTCATCAAGGATGATAAATTCTGGCTCAAAAATCAGCGCCATAATCATTTGAATTTTCTGGGCATTCCCCTTTGATAGGGACTGAACCAAGTCACTGGGCTCGCCGACGACTTGTAAGCGGTCCATCCAGTCTCTAAGGGCAGCCTTAGCGGCCTTCTTCTCCATACCGTGAAGTTGGGCCAGGTAGACGACCTGTTCTTCAACTGTCTGCTTTTGATAGAGACCACGTTCTTCGGGTAAGAAGCCTATTTTCCTACGTAAATTGTCGTCGATTGGGTGGTTATCCCAGGCAATGGTGCCATCATCTGCCTGGATAAAGTCCAAAATCATCCGAAAAGTCGTGGTTTTGCCGGCACCATTTTGTCCGATTAGTCCGAGAACTTCACCTGGTTGGAGGGTAAAGGAGAGGTCGGAAACGGCTTGGTGGCTGCCGAATGCTTTTGATAGGTGGGAAATGGTAATCATGATATGCTCCTAACATACATGAGTCAAATGGATGAAGAGAGTTTGATGCTTGTGTTGACTAATGATGTTTGTCCGCCGCTTGAGGGACAGCTATTTATTAGTTAGCGCAAAAAAATCAGAATTCATCATTTGCTCGAATACCCTCATTATCTCACAGTTTGTCTCTGGGTTCGAACCTGATGAAGGCGAGCGTTGAAGATGGTTAAAATGGGTATTGCGTGCGGGCTGACATGCCGGCTAGACTTATAAACAACTAGAAGGAATGATTATTCTTTCTGTCAGCATTTATAATAGTTAACTTAATTAGAAAGAACAAAAAAACTAATTGACTAGTAGTCAATAATCTAGTAAACTATTTAAGTATTGTTGACCATGGCCCCATGGTCAAGTGGTTAAGACGTCGCGTTCTCAGCGCGGAATCGAGGGTTCGACTCCCTCTGGGGCTATAACGAAGAAAAAAGGCATTCCGAAGGGATGTCTTTTTTCTATCTCTTATCGATTGTAGTGTTGCCACAGACCGTCATCACTTATTAAAGTCGCTCAACCATGCGATTTGGCTATTTTTTGTGCATAATGGATTTGGCATAAAACTTGATATAAAAAGTTTTATTTCTTATTGAGGTTAAAAAAGAGCCAGTAATGATTTAGCTTATATAGATAGCATTTATAAGCAGGATAATAGCGCCTAAAATAAAAATCAAAGAGCCCCAGATAAGTTGGGAAATTACACTTCTGTCGCCGAAGTAAAGCCTTAATAGAGGTGCAATGCTACCAAAAATAAGAATAATAATACCAATAAATACGAGTGCTAATCCAATAATTGCGAACATGTTTTTCTCCTTTAAAATTTAAAATAAGTTTTTGAAGCGGACAAGCCCCATAGTGGGATTTTTTAGTTTTTCTTATTGTATCGTAATGCTATTAATTCTTGTCCATCGTTTTTATTCATTTTTTCTGAGGCTATAAATGTTTTTCTTTTGGTGACAGTCGGTGGACCTTTTCGGTTCTTATTGATCGTAACGATTCCAAAGAAAATAGTATTGGATGTTTGGTAAAAAGAGTGCTAATGTGCACCAAGCGGTCGCCAAAAAGATTTTAAATTCTGAAGTAACGCTGTCCGAGAAGACGTTGGCGAGGACTCCAAAACCGAATCCGATAATCAGATAATAGGAAACAAAGATTTTGCTGTGGACCTTGAAAGCAATGTTCTTTTCCCGTTCATCTTCAATGAAATAAAAAGGATCATACTGATTAGTCACCTTTATACCATATTTTTTTGGTAAATATAGGCTTGGGTAGGCTGAAATGATAAGAGCAAGTAACAGAAGTAAATAGGCTTGTGACCACTGCAAGAAAGTACCAAGTAATCCTGCCACTAAAATTGTGTGCCAGATAAGGTTAATCAAAAAGGTAAAGCGAATAATCTTTTGCGTCTTAGTCATTTTCTTTCTCCTGCGTCTGTTCGTGAATGAATAATTCTTGCACCGTCGTCTGTAAAATTGCGGCTAAATTAAAGGCAAGTTCTAATGAAGGGTCGTACTTGTTGTTTTCAATGGCATTGATTGTTTGCCGAGTAACATGGGTGAGCTGGGCTAATTCATCTTGTGATAGTTTTAGTGCTTTTCGTCGATTGTGAATGTGATTTTCCATCTTATGCTCCATTTATGTAAAAAGTATTTTACAAAGATAGTAAAACATATTTTACATTTCGTGTCCAGCCAACTTGACTAACTATGAGAGTGATTGAGAAAAATAAATTTAGTGAGCTACTTAGTTTTTACATTCTCACTCAAATAAATTTTAAAAAACTTGTCAAATGACACTTTTTTCGTTAAACTATAAATCTAGTCGATAAATCTTATTTATTGACGTAATCAGAAAAAGGCTTTAGCTTATGTATGATTTGTTGAATGAGCTGTTTTTAGCGAATGCTAGAAACACATTCAGAAATCATCTTTTTTTTTGCTTTCATTTCGATAAAAGCAATCAGGAGATGAAACTTGTTCGGTTGATTTTTAATAAATTAGCCGTCGGATTCATTTGTTAAAGCAATATGAAAGTGAAAAGGCCGCAAAAAATTTACTTTCGAAAATGATTACGTGAATACGAATTGGAGTAGTTGGGCTGCTCTAATAATAAGATTTATTCAACAAATCATCATGAAGTGATTCATTGTTAATGACATTAGCCGTTCTGATTACTTGTTACTTGTATCGGAAAGGAATTACAAAATGAGTAATACAGTAAAAAGTAATTCAAGGAAATGGTGGGCATTATTTGCCCTATCCTTGGGTGTCTTTATGAGTTTGTTAGACGTAACCATTGTGAATGTTGCTTTGCCAATTATGGCTGAAAGTTTTCAGACCAACTTTAGCAACGTTCAATGGGTGATTAGTGCCTATACAATTTCTTATGCGGTGGTCATCTTGATTGTTGCAAAATTAGGTGATATGTATGGCCGTAAACGAATCTATTTAATTAGTATGGTGATTTTCGTGTTGGCTTCAGCCATTAATGGCTTAGCACCATCACTACTGATTTTAAATATTGGTCGAGTGATTCAAGCATTTGGTGGCGCAGGCTTAATGAGTTTAGCGCTAGCATTGGTTGCTTCCTTGTTTGATGGAAAAGAACGGGGGATGGCCTTAGGTATTTTAGGATCGGTGATGGGCATTTCAACCGTTTCAGGTCCTTTAATTGGTGGTATTTTATCAGAATCGTTTGGCTGGCCATCAATCTTTTATGTGAACATTCCAATTGGTATATTGGCGGGAATTTTAGTTTATTTCACAACAAAGGAGACGCCTAAGTATGGTGAAGGTCAGAAAATTGATTTTTGGGGAATGATCTTATCATCGACAGCCATTTTTTCTGCTGTTTATGGGTTAATCCAAAAGGAAAATCACGCCCAATTATCGTGGCTTAATCCACAGATTGCCTTTTGGTTAATGGCGGCTGTTGTGCTGTTAGTACTATTTATCATCGTTGAATCTAGAATCGAAAAGCCGATGATGGCTTTATCTCTGTTCAAAAATAAAAATTTTGTTGGTTCTATTATTGTTGCCTTTGCCTTGGGATCAGGCGTTTATGCGATGCAAATTTTCATCACATCAATGATGGAAAATGCGCTGTCATATGCAGCCTTTGAAACCGGGTTACGTCAGGTACCGATGACGATTTGGAGTTTGATTTTAGGGCCAGTTGCCGGCTACTTAACTAACAAGTTTTCAAATCGTCGGACCATTGCGATTAATTTATTAGTGGGTGCTGTCGGTCTACTACTCTTTGCTAATGCCATGACAACTCAGCTTTCATATCAGGAACTGATTTTGCCATTGATTTTGCTGGGAGTATCAAACGGGCTTGTCAATCCATTATTGAATAATGCAGCACTAGCGGATGCAAAACCGGATGAAATTGGCATGGTGTCTGGCTTAGTCAATGTCTTTATGCAGTTAGGAACATCATTTGGGGTCGTAATCCTAGGATTGTCTCAGAGTAAGGCATATGACAGTCATCTGCATACCTTCTTCAATTCGCTTGATGTCCACTTAGCAAGCATTGAAAAGATCAAAAATCAGTTATTGGCAGAAGGACCTTTTTCAAGTCATGGCATAATCTCACAAGATATAAAAGCGCCAATGGCTATTGTGAGTGATCTTCGGCATGCGACTTCGCAAGCATTTTACGCAGGAATGAACAGTGTGATGTTGGTTTCGGCGTCTATTTTGACGGTTGCCGCCGTCCTAGCATTTTTCTTGTTAAAAGATGGCCAAGCTGCTAAAAATAAGTAGTTGTTATTCATCTTAATTTGAGCCTCAGAATGTTGATAATATTCTGGGGCTTTTCTTATGTCTATTTCCCGTTATGCTGTGTGGCTGATTTATGAAAACATCGTATTCAAAACGACATCCTCTCTGTAAATAAAGTAAAATAAATGATAGAATTGTAGTTGGATATTCTCAATCAGATTACTTGAAACATAAGGAGAAAAAATATATGGATACTGTATATGACGGCAATGCAAAAATTAACACTGTGAACAAGCATGTTTTTGTTTGGGTTTGCAACTTTTTGGTTGGTGGCTTTGGTGTTGATCGCTTTATTCGGGGACAAATCGGTTTAGGTTTGTTCAAGCTTTTCATCGGTTCATGGATTACTTTGGGCATTTGGCCCTTTGTTGATTTTGTGATTGCGCTTGTAAAAGCTTATGGATCAAACAACCATAGCAATGAATTAACATTTATTAATGGTCGTTACGCTAACTAAGAGTTACTTTTTCAAGGAAGATAACTGACTGACACTACTAATAAAACCCAGCGTTATTGAACGGTGGGCTTTATTTTTTATTTGATGTTGTTAAAGCAGGCCAATTCAATACTGATTTGGTATTAGTAGTAATTTAGCCTAGCAGGGCAACGTACCCAACCATGCTCAGCACGGCAATGATGCCGATAATAATGAACCATGGGCGTGTGTAGAGCGTGTCTCGTGGTTGTTGATCTTCGTTTTCTTTGTTTTTATCGTTCATCAGGTTATTTTCCTTTCATACAAAATCAGATTACTTATATAGAATAATGGCGCGATAGGTGAGTGACCAAGGTGAAATCGACAGCACTTCGTAGTCTTGGGCTTCTAGATTGCTGATAGCGGCATTTAAATTTTGTTCAAAGCCTCTAGAGGTGCTCGCACTAATGACTTTTGTTTTCATAGGTTCCCCTCCGTTCTTTCAATCAACTCTCTATCCCCATTGTAAGTAAAGCGATTCATTTTTCAATGATGAGAGCTGATTTTTTATGAAATTTAAAGGATTTGGGCTGGCATATCAGTCATTATTAAGCCGTTAAATGTTTGATTTTAAAATCAGTCTAAAATATGGTTGATGGCTGATTTCATATGGTAAAATATAAGCAACGCTAGGGGCGTCGATTTGACTGAGAAGAACCCTTTGAACCTGAACTAGTTAGTACTAGCGGAGGAAAGTGTCATTGCTAATGATTTTTTAGTGGTGCTTTCTATCTAGAAAGCACCTTTTTATTTGCAGCAAACGGCATAAGGTCAGTCACTGAGATGCCTTTCTAAAAGGAAAGGTAGAGGAATGTCGAAAACAGTTTTGATTACGGGAAGTAGCCGAGGCCTGGGAGCAGAAATTTCACGCACTTTCGCGAAAGATGGATTCCAAGTGGTGATTAATTATTATCACAGTCAAGAGAAGGCCGAAGAATTGGTAGCAGAAATTGGACAGGACCGCGCTATGGCTATTCAAGCTGATGTCCGGAATCGGGCCGAGGTTGATCAAATGGTGCAACAAGCCGTTGCTAAATTTGGTTCACTTGACACGGTTGTGAACAACGCCCTCATCAATTTTAAATTTGATCCCGTGGCACAGAAGCTCTTTAAGGATTTGACTTGGGATTCTTATCAGGAGCAAATCGATGGTACATTGAAGGGAGCCTTTAATGTGACGCAAAGTGCTTTACCACAAATGATGGCGCAAAAAGCTGGTCAAGTGGTTAATATCGGGACTAATTTATTCCAAAATCCCGTTGTGGCTTACCATGAATACACCACGGCCAAGGCTGCCATGATTGGTTTTACCCGCAATTTGGCAGTTGAATTGGGCGAATTTGGCATCAACGTCAATATGGTTTCGGGTGGTCTTTTGCAGACAACGGATGCTAGTGCGGTCACAACACCGGAAGTGTTCGACTACATCAAGCAAACAACGCCGTTGCGAAAAGTGACGGAACCAAGTGATGTTGCCAAGGCTGTCCTCTTTCTCGGTAGTGATCAGGGTCGGGGACTGACGGCACAAAACGTGACGGTTGACGGCGGTTTGACAATGAACTAATTTGAACAAATTTGGCAATGTCCAAGACGGGCATTGTTTTTTATTTGGCAAAATGAAAACAAAGTGTAATAGATTAATTAGAATCATTAGCGTTAAAATCAGGAGTAAATGTTACTGTTGGCAGACTGCTGGCCATCAAATAACAGTTTTTAGAGAGAAGGCATAACGATGGTTATTATTGGTTTGATTGCAATTGTGCTGATTGGCATTTGGTTTTCTTTTTGGCTTTCGATGAAAATTATCGAAATGCTGCCATATCTGATTTTGCTTTATATTGCCCTGAACATTTTGAACTTTGTTTTGGATCACAAGACGGGAATTTTATTGACTGTTCTGGTAATTGCGGCGATTCTGATTTTTGGCTGGATCTATGGTTCGCGGCACTCAGATGATGAAGCTGATGTGGAGCAGGTAGGTGATGATCATACTGCAGAAATTAGCCCAACAGTAATCGACACTGCGCATGATGAAACCCCAATGGAACCAATTGCCATTACTCAGTCAGTTGAACTGACACCGGCTGAACGGCGTGACCAAGCTTGGCAAAATTTTCAAGAAAATCATCCGTTAAACCTGGGGGATGGTCTGTTTATTGATACAAAAAATGAACAAATGTTTCTTGATTTAGGTGATGCCGAGGAGCGGGGACGGAAATACTTGCTAGAAAATTTTTCTGCCGTGCAGGAATACAAGATTCGAGAAGAAACGGCGGAAACTAAGGTGATTGGCGTTCATTTTACGGATATGGGCCGGTACAACTTTGCTGATATTGAATTAAGTAAGGCTACCAATGATGTTTTGGGGACTAGCCCAGCCGACTATTTTGAAGGCATTTTAGCGCAACAAGTTTCATCTCTGCATCCGGATGTTAGTTCTCTCCAGAGTGATGATCAGCCAGGAATTGCGGGGACGAGTGACTAATTGACGTGCGCTTTATTTTGATGGGCGAACATAAGTTCAATAAATTGTTATCAGAATGATAGACAAACTGACAACAAGAGAGTTAAACTAATGGAGTTAGTTACCGGCCTTGTTTAAAATAGCCGGCACAAATCTATTAGGTCCAGTTGAACATCAGGTCTATAAAGGTCCTGATTTTTGATTGTTTGGGAGAGTTAGAATGTTTTTCTTGGTTTCATTGACTATTATTGGTTTGCTTCTTTTGACTGCAATTGTGAAGGGACACCATTTAGCGCAACGCCGTCGAGTTCTTCGGGCAGTGTTACACCATGAGGTTAACCAAGCGTTGGCTGAACAAAACCAAATGGCTGATGATTCTTTTGATTTTGATGTTCATACACCAAAAGAGGTTCATGACTATCTAAAGAAGCAATTCGAGGATGAAAATGCTTTAAACCTTGGTGACGGCCTCTTTATCGACGTGAAGACGGAGTATCTGTTTTACGATTTGGACCATGCTGATGCTGACGGCAACCTTTACTTTTTTGAGAACTTTGATGAAATCGAGCACTACAAGGTCGTAGAAGAGACTAAAGACACCAAGACTATTGCAGCAAACTTTTTAGATTTTGATGATGGTGATTTTGTTCATACGACTTTAAGCCGGCGGGAAAACCCCGTGATTGGAACAAGTCCAGCCGATTACTTTGAAAAATTGTTGAAGAAATGCGTGAAGCAAAATCGACAGGCCTACCAGGATTACTTGGTGAGCCAGGTGCGATAACGGTGTTATTATATCCCCGCTTAATCTATTCACGTTACAATAAAGTTACGATTAGTATATTGAACGAGGTATAAAACGTGTTCTTATTATTTGGCTTAATATTAGTGATTTGGGGGATTGTTTCACTCTTCCGGTTCACTTTAAATGTATTTTCATACTTTTTAATTTTAGTTGGTATTTTGTTAGTGTTGAGTTTCTTCCTACATCACTGGATCTTTTCATTGATTATCGCGGCAGTGATCGTTTACATTGTCCGTAGTGGTAAGCGTCGGGTTGTTGACGAACGGCCGGATACAGGTTTTGGTCGTCGCGATATTAGCGATGAGGCGGAACAAAGCGATTCAAAATAATTTAAATATGACTTTGATAAAGGACGACCGAAAGGTCGTTTTTTTGTTGATAAATTTTTTAATTTAAATTAGATGAACATGAAAAGATGTATTCAATGATATAAATTAGAAAAAAATAATGTAAAATAGAAGCAATAGTGAATGTGAAAATATTATTTAGCTAAAAGTTACAGGAGAAAGCAATGGGTTACAATGTAGGACTTGATATCGGAACCGGATCAGTTGGCTGGGCAGTTTTGACGGATGAAGGGAAATTAGCTCGAGCTAAAGGTAAAAACTTAATTGGCGTACGCCTTTTTGATTCAGCTCAGCCTGCAGCTGATCGGCGAATAAACCGAACGACTCGTCGTCGATTATCACGCCGTAAGTGGCGCTTGCGACTATTAGAAAATATTTTTTCTGATAAAATCGGAATGATTGATGAAAACTTTTTTGCCCGTTTAAAATATTCATACGTTCACCCAAAGGACGAAGTAAATAAGGCTCATTATTACGGTGGCTATCTTTTTCCGACTCAACAGGAAACTCAAAATTTTCATGAAAAATTTCAAACAATTTATCATTTGCGCTTAAAATTGATGACTGAGGATCGTAAGTTTGATTTGCGAGAGATTTATTTAGCGATGCATCATATTGTTAAGTATCGGGGTCATTTTCTGAACTCACAGTCTAAAATGACAATTGGGGATAGCTATAATCCCCTAGAATTTCAGCAAGCCATTCAAAATTATGCAGAAGCGAAGGGTTTTATCTGGTCGTTGAATGACGCACAGAAAATGGCAGACGTCTTGGTTGGTCAAGCTGGTTTTGGTTTGTCAAAAAAAGCAAAAGCAGAGCGTTTATTATCAGATTTTTCATTTGATACGAAGGAAGATAAAAAAGCGATTCAGGAAATATTAGCAGGAATTGTTGGCAATACCATTGATTTTACAAAAGTCTTTAATCGTGAACTTAGTGGCGATGAGCTCAAAGCATGGAAATTAAAGCTTGATAGTGAAAACTTTGATGAACAAAGTCAGGTTATTGTAGATGCGTTAGATGATGATGAAATGGAATTGTTTAACGCTATTCGACAAGCATTCGATGGCTTCACACTGATGAATTTATTAGATGATCAACCATCAGTTTCAGCAGCGATGGTTAAACGGTATAAGCAACATACTAAAGATCGGACATTGGTTAAGGAAATTGCTAAAAAGCAAGGCCTTTCTCATCAAGATTTTTCCAAAATTTATACAGCATTTTTGAAAGATGATACTGATAAGGGAATGAAAGCCCTATTAGAAAATGCTGATTTGGCAGATGATGTATTGGTTGAAATTCAACAACGAATTGAAAGTCATGACTTTTTGCCAAAACAGCGCACAAAGGCAAATTCGGTGATTCCATACCAGCTTCATCTTGCAGAATTAGAAAAAATCATCGAAAATCAAGGGAAGTATTATCCATTTCTGCTCGATACGTTTACAAATAAAGCTGGTGAAACAATTAATAAATTAGTTGAGCTAGTTAAATTTCGAGTACCTTACTATGTTGGTCCAATGGTTACGGTGGCCGATGTTGAAAAGACCGGTGGAGATGCCACAAATCATTGGGTAAAGCGCAATGAGGGTTATGAAAAAAGTGAAGTAACTCCATGGAACTTTGATCAAGTTTTCAATCGCGATCAAGCAGCTCAGGACTTTATTGATCGTTTGACCGGAACGGATACTTATTTAATTGGTGAGCCAACACTGCCCAAAAATTCCCTGAAGTATCAGCTTTTTACGGTCTTGAATGAATTGAATAATGTAAAAATTAATGGTCATAAAATTGATGACAAGACAAAGCATGTATTAATTCAGGATCTATTTAAATCTAAAAAAACTGTATCCGAAAAAGCTATTAAGGATTATTATCTTTCTCAAGGAATGGGCGAGATTCAAATTGTTGGTTTGGCTGACAAAACAAAGTTTAATAGCAACCTGTCCAGTTATATTGATTTAAGTAAAACTTTTGATGCAGAATTTATGGAAAACCCATCAAATCAAGAATTGTTGGAAAATGTCATTAAAATCCAGACAGTCTTTGAGGATGCAAAAATTGCGGAACGTGAATTACAAAAATTAGATTTGTCCGATGATCAAGTTCAAAAGCTGGCTAAGACACACTACACTGGTTGGGGAAATCTATCGGATAAATTGTTATCGACACCAATTATTCAGGAAGGTTCACACAAGGTTTCTATTCTGGATAAGTTACAGACAACATCTAAGAATTTCATGTCGATTATCACCGATAATAAGTTTGGTGTTCAGCAATGGATTCAAGAACAAAATACGGCTGAAACGGCAGATAATATTCAGGATAGGATCGATGCGTTGACTACAGCTCCCGCCAATAAGCGAGGTATCAAACAAGCTTTCAACGTTCTTTTTGATATTCAAAAGGCGATGGGAGAGGAACCTAATCGCGTTTATTTGGAATTTGCTAAGGAAACACAAAATTCAGTTCGGACAAATTCTCGATACAACCGATTGAAGGATTTGTATAAATCAAAAACTTTGTCGGATGATGTAAAAGCACTAAAGGCAGAATTGGAGAACCAAAAGAACGGTCTTCAAAGTGAACGCATTGGTGATCGGCTTTACTTGTATTTCCTCCAACAAGGGAAGGATATGTATACTGGTCAACCAATTAATATCGATAAGTTATCAACAGATTATGATATTGACCATATTATTCCTCAAGCTTATACCAAGGATGATTCGATTGATAACCGGGTTTTGGTATCTCGTCCTGAAAATGCACGAAAATCAGATTCTGCCACTTATACAACAGAAGTACAGTTAGCAGCCGGAGGCTTATGGAAAAACTTGAAAAACGCTGGCTTTATTTCACAAAAGAAGTATGACCGTTTGACAAAGGGCGGTGACTACTCTGAAGGGCAGAAAACAGGCTTTATTGCTCGTCAGTTGGTGGAAACTCGTCAAATTATTAAAAACGTTGCCTCATTAATTGAAAGCGAGTTTGATCAAACAAAGGCAGTCGCAATTCGTTCTGAAATAACTGCCGACATGCGTCGTTTGGTAGCGGTTAAAAAGCATCGTGAAATCAATTCATTCCATCATGCTTTTGATGCCTTGTTAATTACTGCAGCCGGTCAGTATATGCAGGCCCGTTATCCGGACCGTGATGGTGCGAACGTTTATAATGAGTTTGATTACTATACTAATACGTACCTGAAAGAATTGCGTCAATCAAGTTCAAGTAGCCAGGTAAGACGTTTAAAGCCTTTCGGATTTGTCGTCGGAACAATGGCTAAAGGAAATGAAAACTGGTCGGAAGATGATACACAATATCTTCGCCATGTCATGAACTTTAAGAACATTTTGACTACCCGTCGCAATGGCAAAGATAATGGCGCATTAAATAAAGAAACCATTTATGCAGTTGATCCTAAAGCTAAGTTAATTGGAACTAATAAGCAGCGCCAAGATGTATCGCTATATGGTGGCTATACTTACCCTTATTCTGCTTATATGACATTGGTCCGAGCTAATGGGAAAAATCAGTTAGTGAAGGTTACTATCTCGGCAGCTGAAAAAATTAAATCTGGACAAATTGAGTTGTCAGAATATGTGCAACAACGTCCAGAGGTTAAAAAGTTTGAAAAGATTTTGATAAATAAATTAGCAATCGGACAGTTGGTAAACAATGATGGGAACTTAATATATTTAACTTCATATGAGTTTTATCATAATGCAAAACAATTATGGTTACCGACGGAAGAAGCTGATTTAATAAGTCAGTTAAACAAGGATTCCTCGGATGAGGACCTGATTAAAGGTTTTGATATTTTGACTAGTCCTGCAATTCTAAAACGATTCCCGTTTTACGAATTAGATTTAAAAAAGTTAGTTAATATTAGAGATAAATTTATTGCTGTAGAAAATAAATTTGATATTTTAATGGTGATTTTAAAAGCCCTGCAATTAGACGCGGCGCAACAGAAGCCTGTTAAAATGATTGATAAGAAATCAGCAGATTGGAAAGATTATCGACAACGTGGTGGGATTAAATTGTCAGATACTACCGAAATTATTTACCAATCTACAACAGGTATTTTCGAAAAAAGAGTTAAAATTTCGGATTTACTATAAGTAAAGTAAAAGGCACCGCTATTCAATAAGCGGTGCCTTTTGTTAAATAAAGACAAATAAAAAAGGCCATAAGGCCATCTTTTCAGATCATGAAGCTCGGGCATAAGCCCTTGCGTTACTTTAACCCTGTATGTCAGATTAATGGGTTCTTCCTTGAAAAATTTGTTAGCTAAACAAATTTTTCACGTGGTAGCTAACCACAAATTAATTGTATCACATCGGAACGTGAAAGGGGAGAAAAAATGGCTTGGCGAACAGTATTAATTAATGAACATGCAAAGATCAATTTTAAAATGAACGATATTAACGTTCAAACGAAACATGAATCTTTTCAAATCCCAATTGATGATATTCGAGTATTAATATTGGGCAACACGAGATCGGTGATTACATCGTATGCTATTAACGAATTGAATAAGAAACACGTGAAAATCATTACCTGTGATGAAAAGGGGATGCCTGTTGGTGAATATGGTGGGTACCATGAAAATGTTCACCAAAATACTAATTTGCAAAAACAAATTTCGTGGACGGATGATCTGAAAAAACAATTATGGCAAAAAATAATCTCGACTAAAATTATAAATCAGCATCAGGCATTACCAAAAGACGTACAAGTTGAATTTTTGAAACTACAGGAGTTATCTGCCAAAGTGAAGTCAGGGGATCCAGAAAATATTGAAGGCCAAGCTGCCAGGCAGTATTTTCCAAGAATGTACGGTAAGGAATTCAAAAGGTCTAATGAAGAACTGTTAATCAATGCTCACTTAAACTATGGTTATTCAATTTTATTATCAGCTGTGAGTCGTGAAATTGTCGCGGCCGGGTATTTAACCCAGCTAGGTGTCCATCATCAAAGCGGAAGCAATGCTTTTAATTTAGCATCTGATTTAATGGAACCGTTTCGCCCCTATATCGATCGGGTTGTATTAAGACAGCAAAATTTATCGTTATCACTTGATTTGAAGCTAAATTTGATTAATGTCTTGAACGAAACAATCAACTATAACGGAAAGAAAGTTGAACTGGCACAAGCAATTCAGCAGCACGTATTAGCATGTTTAAAGTATTTAAGTTCTGAAACAAAATTACTGCCTGAAATGGAGTTTGTTTTATGAGGTATCGAATTATGCGATTGATTGTAATGTTTGATTTACCAGTGGAAACATCAATAGAGCAAAGGGCATATCGTCAATTCCGAAAAGCTTTGTTGAGTGAAGGATTTTTAATGATGCAAGAAAGCATTTATGTTCGCGTAGTTACTAACCAGAAAGCGGCGAATTTATTGGAAAAGCGAATTAAGGCTTTTGTGCCAAAGGATGGATTAATTCAAACTTTGCAGGTGACTGAAAAACAATACGCAAGTATTCATTTTCTTGTTGGAGAACCAAAAAATGATATTAAAAATAGAGACGATAAGGTGATTGTGATATGACTATTGGACAATTGAATATTGAAGGCGTTGGAACGGTTCAAATAAATGAAGGATTGAATTTAATCACCCTTGCCGATGCTCAGCTGTATAACCGTGTTATTCAAGCCATCAGAGTTGGAGTAGGAGACAAGATTGTTTACAGTGAAAATCATCAACCGAAGGCATTGAATAAAGTAGGGATGTTTCTGGGTGATCCGGTCGGAGGTGGTGATATTAGGAACTATTATAGTAAATTTATTCCGACTATTTTGGAAACAGCAATATCAGATGAGCGACGTGATAGAGCTTATCTTTTAAGTTTGGAGTTGCAATCACTTCTGGCTGAAGAAATTATTGATAGTAATTTGCCATTCAGAATTGAAAGCGAATGGAACTTAGAAAAAATTATAAAATCACAAAATATTACTGTTGAAAAAAGCAATGTGAATACGATATTTGATAAAATAGAAGATATAGTACACACGATGGGGATGTTAAATGAAGAGCGATATTTGCTATTAACAAACTTATCTTTGTATTGTGATATGTCAGAATTAAATCAACTCCATCAATGCCTTTTAGCTGAAGGCATTAATCTTATATCTCTGAACTTAAGCAGGGAGAGCGTCATTAATGATGAAACATTTAAAACAAGCTATATTGATCAAGATTTTGTACTTTTTACTTAGTATGTGTCTTGTAACTATTGAGCGGTAGGCTTTAGATGTATGTCAGATTAATGGGGTTTCTTCCTTCCAGTCGGTTCAGCAATTGCCTCACGTCGCTTTAGATGTATGTCAGATTAATGGGGTTTCTTCCGAGTTCACTGCAACACCCATCTATCCGCTCGCTTTAGATGTATGTCAGATTAATGGGGTTTCACACCTTATTACCTATAAATAAGAGACACTATGATTTATTTAAAGAATTTTGGTTGTAAAAGCTAGGTAGATAATTGAACTAATCAAATTTTATTTAAAGATAAGCGATAAATAGCTTTTTTAAGACGACCGAAAGGTCGTTTTTTTGTTGAGAAAAATTCTGAAACAATGCCTCTATCTTGTAATTATATTAACTTTTAGTGATGAAACGACACCAAACTAATCCTTAAATTGCAGCCTACTTGCGCTTTCAAGACATCTTAGATTATTGAAAGTTTTATCACAATATCGATGATATACTAATTTTCGTTGATTTATTTTTTTTATGTTTAGGGGTTAAAAAGTTAATGCGTCAGATTTTTAAGATACGAAAATTCCGTGTTCTATTGGAACTTACGGTTACCGCCTTTGTATTGATAGGATTCACTGCCTATGCTAAGGCAGATAATACTAGTAGTCATGTTGAAAAAGTTCATGCTACTAGTTCGGTAAAAAAAGAAAAAAAGCTGCGAAGAATCAAAAAACGGTTGTAGCTGTTCACAGTAGTAGCAATCAGGACAAAGATGATGCTAGCCAGTTAAGCAGTACTGATCAAACTGAGAAACAAGCAAGCGAATCTAATCAAAGTAGTAGTGTCACATCTTCGGTACAAAACACCAGTCAAGATGTGCAATCCACGACAAGTAGTGTGAGTCAAGTGTCAGCGACAAGCCGAACAGATGGCATGAATTTTGCTGGTCAGCACTTTGACATTCAAGCTTTTTCAGGAATCAATGGTGAAAAGACGCCGTCTTGGACATCATATGTTTTTCAATGGACACAATTGCCAAACTATTATTTGGCCGAAGCAGCTAGTCAGGCAGGGATTTCTTTGAAGTCATTAACAGTTGGTTCACCGATTGTTTTAAATGGTCGGACGCTGCATATTACCCAAATTTTATCGAATATGGATCGATTGAATTCATATAGCACTGTTGCCTCGATGTCCGGACAACATGCCCTTGGTATTCAAACTTGTGCTAACAGTACGGGATCGTTGATTAACACTTATTGGGCTGATTAGTAGAAAAGGCTAGCGTAATTGCTAGTCTTTTTTTGACAACATTTTCCTTTTTTACCCAACTGGTCTATAATCAAAATTACTTATTTTACTTGAAAAGAGGACGGATTGATGAAAATTGGTATTACAGCAGATGCAAATATGCAACAAACGGCCCCGAGCCGATTGAAGTTAGCCGATTACGTTCAAAAACGCCTAGTGGACGTTTTGGTTAAACACGACGTGGTTCCGATGATTTTACCGATTGCCAAGCCAGAAATGGCGAAAGAGATGGTTGGGATGGTGGATGCTATTATCATTCCGGGTGGGCCGGATGTTTCACCCCACCTTTATGGTGAAGACCCGCACCAGCACATTGGCGTAACGTATGTGCCACGCGATGATTTTGAAAAAGCGGTCATTGAAGAAAGTGTGCGGCAAAACAAACCTGTTTTGGGAATTTGCCGTGGAATTCAAATCATTAATGTTGCCTTTGGTGGAACGCTTTACCAGGATTTGTCCTCACAATATGAGCAAGAAGCAATTCGTCACGAACAGGTGCCGGATTCAGCTTTTCCAACTCATTTCGTCAATGTGGAGGAAGGAAGTTTTGTGGCCAAATCTCAGGGGACTCACCCCTTCGTGAACTCCAAGCACCATCAAGCAGTGAAAAAGGTTGCGGATGGGTTCAAGGTCACGGCGCGGGCCAATGATGGCGTGATTGAGGCAATTGAAAATCCTGATTTGGCCGTCTATGGTGTCCAGTGGCACCCGGAAACCTTCTGGTCGGATTATGAAAATCAGGAAAAGCTTTTCCAAGATTTTTTTGCTTTGGTAGCCGAAAAGAAGGCCTAATCGACTAAATAGTGAATGGAATTGAGTGACGACAAAGGTTGAAATAAATTCTTAATTCTACAGCGCTATTAAAACTTGAAATAAACCCTTAATTTTATAACACTGAGACCCGTAAATTTATGCCAAATGGGAATAAATTTTGCAAACCGAATTGCTTATAATGGTGGCAAGCGAAAGCCAAATTTAATAGCAATGAGGTGATTAGAATGCAAAAATATTTATGGCCAGTGACGAAGGGCGGACTCATTTTTATGGGACTGCTGTTGATGGATTTCTTTGTTGCAATGTTTAATATTTCCCAAAGCGGAGTGACAGAAACCGCGCTAGGAATTCGGATTGAGACCGAACGCGATGCTCGCTCGATGAGTAACGTGGTGACGGGAACTTGGGATATGCTGGTGTACTTTACTGTCTTTATGGTTCTTTGGTTGGTTTATTTTTATTTCAAAAATCAGTCCCAAAGAAAACATTCCGCTGCCAAATAAAATCGTAAACAAAAGACCGACTGGAAAGTCGGTCTTTTTGTATGAGTGGATGCTGATTTTTTTATTTGATTTGATAAAGACACCAGACCATCTCGGGGTGGTATTCCTTGATGATGGTCAATGAATCGTGGGGGAGGAAGGATTGCTTACTGAAGATGGCATATTGGTAGCCACCTTCCTCGAAGGCTGTCTGTGCCAAGGGTTTGCTGGGCACGAAGTCGACGGCAAGGTTTTGGTGGCTATCAATCATGTATTGCTGAATCAGCTCCATCGTTGCCGGATGGAGGATGGCTTTTTTGTTTTTCAACGCTTGGTTTTCCGTTAACAACATCGGCATGGTTGGCAAAGCGAAGGTCGTCTGAATCGTCAGATGATTGAGGTAGCGGTAGTTATTTCTTGTCCAACTGTCGCCATTGTCCGATTGGTAGGCGGTTGGGACCAAAAAATAATCACCGGTAAAATCAGTTAAGTGCTGGTAGACGTCCTCAAAGTTTTCATGCAGGGTAATCGTGAGGCCCCGATAGTCAGGGTCCTCATCTTGCAGGTGCTTTGCGGCCTTATAGCTGTCGGTTGTTTTTGGTCCTAAGGTATGAATAGTAGCCATCGTCAATCCTCCTAAATGCTGACGTTGATTGTATGAATAATTTCTTCGGCAATTTCAGCCGGTTGTTTGCCATCGACGGTAATGATTTCACTGGCAATTTTTTCGTAAATTGGTTGGCGCGTCTGCTTGAGCTCTAGCAGGCCGTCCATCCCCAGTTGCTGAAAGAGTGGGCGACTAGCGACCCCATCGGCCAAGAGGCGAGTGGTAATGGTTTGGTCGCTGGCATCCAAGAAGATGACGGGGCCATCCTGATTTTTTAGTAGGTCCTGGTTGCTGACCTGAACCGGGGTGCCACCACCGGTTGAAAGAATGCCTTCCAGGCTCAGTGCCTCGGCTAAGACCCTTTGTTCAAGTTGGCGAAAGTGGGCCTCGCCGAACTGTTCGAAGTAGGCGGGGATGGTCAGGCTCGCAGCCTGCTCAATGAGGGTATCGAGATCGTTGTTTGGTAAGGCCAACTGTTGGCTGAGTTCTTTTGCGACCGTGGTTTTGCCGGAGCCCATAAAGCCAATTAAGGTAATTCTCATCGCTTTTCCTCCAATCGTAGGCGGGCCTCATTGGCGGCCTGTAGTTGATCATGAATACTGTCTTGGTCATCCACCGCGATGGCGGTCCGTAACCGGGTTAGTTGCTTTTGAAATTGATCAATTTGTGCTAATAAATCAGCGCGTTCGCTCGTGAAAATAGCGGTCCACATGTCAGGGTCGGCCTTGGCAATCCGCGTGGTGTCTAGAAGACCGCCAGAAGGAATGCCAGGGTCGATGGCCATATCGTCCACTTCAGGGATGATGGTGTTGGTCAAGGCAAAGGCAACCATGTGGGGCAGGTGGCTAGTGGCTGAAACGAGTTGGTCGTGTTGTTTGGCAGTCAGAGAGCTAAAGTGTAACTGACCAGGAGCCAAGAGCGCCTGATATTCCTTGATGGTGGCTGGGCTGGCGTTCCCATTCACCAAGAAGAAGCTATGATTAGCAAAGAGGTCTAGCCGACTATTCTTGCTTCCTGTTAGGTGGGAACCAGCCATCGGGTGGCCACCTAGGAATTGAACACCACGGTTCATGAGCGGCTCAGCGGCAGCTAGGATGGTTTCCTTGCTACTGCCGACGTCGGTCACGAGGACACCTGATTTTAAATCAAGCTCGGCCAACTGGCGTAGGCTTGAGCAGATGCCGGAAACGGGTGTGGCTAGGATGATTAAATCAGCCTGCTTGGCTCCCGTTTCAAAGTCGACGGCCGAAGCAACAACGCCATCGTCCACCATCGTGGTGATATTTTCTTGTTTTGGATCAAAAGCAATAATGGTTGTGGCCGGGTTAGCGGCTTTGATGATCCTGGCCATGGTGGCCCCAATCAGCCCTAACCCGTTGATAAAGACAGTTTTCAATTTGATCAACTCCTTAATCGTTGCAAGTCAGCTAAAAAGCTGGGGTAAGAAATATTAACGGCGTCAAAGTCTCGAATCGTCACGTCCTCTGGAACCAGTAGGGAAGCGATTTTGAGGGTCATTGCAATTCGGTGATCTTGGTGGCTGTCCAAATCAGTGTTTTGCACTTGCCAACTCTTGCGACCGTCAATTACGAAGCCGTCGGGTAATTCCTCAATGGCAATGCCGAGCTTATGGAATTCTTCTGCTACGACCGCTAGTCGGTCAGATTCCTTGAAGCGTAATTCTTCTGCGCCGGTAATGCGACTGACGCCATCGGCTCTGGCCGCTAAGAGGGCTAAGAGGGGCACCTCATCAACAAGGGCGGGGATTTCTTCAGCACCGATTTCAAAGGGCTTGAGTGCCGAGGCCGTGATGGTAATATCGGCAGATGGTTCCGTTTCCTCGTTGGCCTGGGGGCGTTCTTGGATGGTCAGTTGGGCACCCATTTGCTTGAGAACTGAGAGAATGCCAGTGCGCGTTTGATTAATTCCGACATTTTCAATTGTGATCGAAGAACCAGGTACAATCGCACCCGCAACCAACCAGAAGGCGGCAGAGGAAATATCACCAGGAACGGTGACGTGTTGGGCGGTCAGAGGATGGCCAGGGTGAATGGTAATCTTGTGGCCTTCTCGGTCAATACTGGCCGGGCTAAAGGCGGCTAACATCCGTTCCGTATGGTCCCTTGAAGCCGTTGGTTCTTCAATCACGGTGTCGCCTGTTGCCTGAAGAGCGGCGAGGATGATGGCACTTTTGACTTGGGCACTAGCCACCGGCAGGCGGTAATGAATCCCGTGGAGGGGGCGACCGAAGACCGTTAATGGTAGGTGGTTTTCAGTGCTGGTAAAATCAGCCCCCATCTGGCTGAGCGGGTCGGTGACCCGGGCCATTGGCCGCTTGGAAAGTGAAGCATCCCCGACCAATGTGGAATCAAAGTCCTGGCCGGCCAAGAGCCCGGTAATCAACCGAGTTGACGTGCCGGAATTGCCCATGTCCAGGGGCTGGTCACTTTTGGTCAATCCATGTAGACCAACACCGGTGACCACCACCCGGCCGTCTCGTTCATCAATTTTGACTCCCAAGTCCTTGAAGGCCTGCATCGTGGACAGGCAGTCAGCTGATTTCAAAAAATTATCAATCGTTGTCACGCCCGTGCTAATCGCTGCAAAGATAATGCTGCGGTGGGAGATACTCTTGTCACCGGGAACGGTGATGCGTCCGGTTAATTTTGTTCGATCTTGTTCTGCCATGATTTATCCTTAGAAATTCTTGAGTTCGAGACGGTAGTCCGCAATTTGCTTTTGTAAGCGGGCGAGGTTGCTACCATCGAAAGTATCGGTAATCGCCTTGGCCAATTCAATGGCAATCACGCTTTCAATCACAATTGAGGCGGGTACAATCGCGGTGGTATCGGAGCGTTCCACCGTGGCCTTTTTAACTTCCTTACTATTGATGTCGGCACTTTGCAATGGCTTGTACAACGTTGGAATGGGCTTCATTGCAGCCTTAACAATGACAGGCATGCCGTTGGTCATGCCACCTTCAAAGCCACCCAGGTGGTCGGAATTGCGGGAAAAGCCTTGGCCTTCTTGCCAGTCAATTTCGTCCATGACCTGGCTCCCGGGGTGTTCGGCATTTTCAAAGCCGTCGCCGATTTCGACACCCTTCATGGCGTTGACCCCCATTACGGCTGCCGCAAGCTTGGCATCTAATTTCGTATCCCAAGAGACATAAGATCCTAAGCCGGCTGGCACGTTTTCGGCCACCACTCGAATGACACCGCCCAAAGTATCGCCGTTGCGCTTGGCCGTATCAATTAACTCGTGAATGGCTGTCACCTGGTTTTCTTCGGTGAGACGCAAGTCGTTTTGGGCAATCAACTTTTCGATTTGGTCAACATCCGTGGGCTGGCTACCCTCGGCATGGATGCCACCAATGGCTTCGACATAGCCGACAATCTTGATGTCTAAGGCTTGCAAGACTTGCTTGCAGATATTACCGATGGCAACCCGCATGGCCGTTTCGCGGGCTGATGATCGTTCCAAAACATTTCGCATGTCGCGGTGACCATATTTCATCCCACCGACCAAATCAGCATGGCCGGGACGAGGGCGACTAACGGACCGGAGGGTGTTTTCTGGCGTTTCTTCTGAGGTAGGGTTCATGATTTCAGACCATTGCTTGTGGTCGCGATTTTTAACCGTTAAGGCAATCGGAGAACCAAGCGTCCTGCCGTGGCGCACACCACCAGTGATAATCACCTGGTCATGTTCAATCTTTTGCCGGTTACCACGGCCGTAGCCACCCTGACGGGCAGCTAAGGCGGCGTTAATCTCGTCAATATCGAGCTTTAGACCAGCGGGGATGCCTGTCAAGATTCCTGAAAGTTCCGGTCCGTGTGATTCACCAGCGGTTAAGTATGTGAGCATAATGTTTTTCCTTTTCTGTCTCTGGATTGGTTGTGGGTAGTGGTAGTTACGATGGTGGCGAATGATTGAAAGTGAGTGAGCCACCAGCTTGTTCTTATTTCAGTGATGCCTGGTACTTGCGGGAATTATCCATAATGGTTTGGATAATGTCTTGATTATAAGCCACTAGGTCCTTATTTTTGGTTTTCTTGGCAACATTGTCGAGGACCTGCCGTTCGCGATCGAGGTCTTTGATGGCAATTTGCCCATTTTGCTTGAACTTATGCACATCATCAACAGCGGCGAAGCGTTGCTCGAGGAGGTCGATGAGTTGTGCATCGATGCGGTTAATGTCTTCTCGTGCATCGGCTAACGAAGTGTTCGCCCGCTTTTCTTTTGGCAAGGCCCAGAACATAATCACGGCGACTGCCAGACCAACTAAGGCGACCAGAATGTCACCGGCCATCAAATTTATGTTTGGATTCTTCACAATTAGGCCGGTAATGATTGGCACTGAGAAGGAAGCTAAGGAACCAAAGATAAAGAAGAGACCCGTTAACATCCCCTTGTGCTTTGGGTAGATGGACAAAAGAGTGTTCAAGGCGATTTGCATCAAACCACCAGCAGCACTGAAGCCAAAAAGGAAGGCGGCGATGGCCGAAACCGTTTCGTTGGTACTCAGGGTAATCGTGGTGATGGCTAGTAATGAAACAGCATTTAATGTGAGAAAGAGTTCTTTTTTAATGGTCAGTCGCTTTAGTAAGATGACCACGACGATCACGCCACTGATGGAACCGAGACTGTAAAGGGAAAGAAGGAAGTGAGCCATGGCGGCCGTGAAGTCAATTTTCTTAGCGAAGATGGTAATCCATTGGGTAAACCAAATCATGACGGCCATTGAGGTATAACCGTAGACAAAGAGGCCAGCGGTCAAGGCTGATTTCTTAGCAAAGCCGAGCTTGAGACCGGCGGTCTCTTCAACAGCGGTCGTTTCCTTGGCATCTTTCACGTTAATCGTGAGAACGTTGGCGAGGTTGACCAGCAAGATGGCGGCTGGAACTAAGAATGATAGGCCGAACCAAAGCTTTTGCTCGTTCAAGAAGAGAACGATTAATGGCAAGATAAATTCGCCGACGGAAATGAAGGCCTTCAGGAGGACACTGTTACTAGTGCCGTTTTGGTTGATTTCGGCCAAAAGTGGGTAGGTTGCTGAGTCAAGAGCTGAGTTGGCTACACCGGCCAAGATAGCCAGACCGTAGGCCAGGGCAACCGATTGGTTTAGCGGTGTTACCACGAAGAAAATCAGGTATGTAACCATCCCAATTAAGAGGGTTGTCTTGCGACCAAAGCGGTCAGAGATAAAGCCCATGATCAGGTAGGCGATGAGGCGGCCGATACCAATTCCAGAAAGGATAAAGGAGGCAACTGTTAAAGTGGATTGCCAGTGGTGGGCCAGGGTGACCAGGTTTTGGGTCAGAATAATCATGCCAAAGCCGTGGACCAGGTAGTTGGTGAAGAGGCCGGCTTTGAGACGAAGACGGGAAGTTTGCATAACGATTTCTCCTTAGAGTAGCTGAAAGACTTGACGAATTTGAGCGATGGTGAGCTGGCCGGGAGCTGACCCGCTGGCTTCATCAAGGCTGGCGAAGGTAATCGCTGACCCGCTTAGTTGACCGGCGATTCGACTGATTTTGCCAAGTTCCCCCATGGCCATTGTGACGATGGGGATGGCCAGGCTTTCCTGAGCGGTTTGGCTGGCGGTTAAGAGGCGTAAAACGTCGGCCTTGGTGGTTGGCATAACGGCAATCTTGGCCATGTCTGCCTTCAAGTTGGCCATTTTTTCAAATTGATTTTGTAAAAAGGCGTTGGTTGGGGTTGATTGGAAATTGTGGTAACTGGCAATCACTTGGCGGTTCTGATCATGGATAGTTTGGATGGCCTTTTCAACCAATTTTTGGTCGTGGTCAACTTCGACATCGATTAGGTCAAAATCACTTTGAGCTAGGCTAGCCAAAAGGTCGCCGTAAGCTGCTTCTTCAAGGGGCATGGCACCGCCTTCACCTTGTGTTCGAAAGGTGGCGATAATGGGAAGGTCACCTAGGCCAGCCGTTAGGGCGGCTCGAATCTCTTTTAAGTCCTTTAATTCTGGCGTGTGGTCGAGGTGGTCAATCCGCCATTCGACTAAATCAGGTTGGCTTTCCTTAATAGCCGGCAGTTGCTCTTTCAGTTCGGCTAAGTTGGCTGCGACAATCGGGAGGGCAATGGCACTTTGGTCGTTTTCCCCGATGATGGTATTGTGACAGGTTAGTGTTTTCATTGTTGGTCCTTCTCCTCAATTGCTGCTTGGACGAGGTCGATTGGCATGTCTTGGCCGGTCCAAAGTTTGAAAGCGGCGGCGCCTTGCTCAATCATCATGCCCAAGCCGTTGTATACGTGGTCGACGCCAGCGTTCTTGGCAATGGTCATAAGCTTGGTTTCTCTTGGGGCGTAGACTGTGTCGTAAACGACCAGGTCCTTTTTGAACCAGGTTGAATCTTCGACAAGGCTTTGATCTTCCAGTGGCTTCATGCCAACGCCAGTGGCATCACAGAAGATGTCGGCCCAAGCAAGGGCTTCTTTTAAAGCCACTTGATTAGCGAGGTCTGTTAAGCTGGCCTGGCAATTGGTTTTTTCATTAATGATGTCAACGGTTTCTTGTGCGTGGTCGAAGCGGCCGTCGTGGCGGTTGAAGATTCTGATTTCGATGAGACCATCGAGTGCGGACTGGGTTGCAATCGGTGTTCCGGCACCACCGGCACCAATTAAGACCATCTTTTTTCCAGCAACTTCATGGCCTTTTTTCTTTAAATCAGTGACGAAGCCGACACCGTCAGTGGTGTAACCAGTTAAGACGCCGTTATCGTTGACCACAGTGTTGACGGCTTGGTTGAGCTCGGCCGAAATATCGAGCTTGTCGAGGTAGGGGATGATGGCCTGCTTATTGGGCATTGAAACGTTGGAACCGCGCATGTCTAAGGTTCGGATAGCAGCGACACCATCCTTGAGTTTCTCGGCTGGGACATCAAAAGCCAGGTAAACGAAGTTCAGGTTCAAGGCCTCGAAGGCGGTGTTGTGCATGGTTGGTGACATGGAGTGGCGGATGGGGTAGGCCATCAAGCCAATTAAGTAGGTGTGTCCATCAATTCTTGTCATGTGATTCTTCCTTTCTGATTTAAATAAAAAAGCCGGCTAGGTATTAACCTAGTCGGCTGATTGCTCACAGTGAGAAAGAAAAGATTCCATCATGATTGCCATCGATTACCGACTAGGTGTTACATCTAGTCGGCCAACACAAAGATGACTTTATTACCTAGATGCGTACGCTTGAGCACGTCCGCATCGAGAATTGGACGTGCTATCTAAAGTAATAAAAGCCATAATAACGACTCATCATTTGTGCTGATGGTTTTTTCATTGTTGGAATCCCTTTCCGTTAAGTTGCTTTAATTAAAACATAAGAAATTTGTTTTTGCAAGAGTTATTATCATTTTTTTCTCATTTTATTCTTTTTTTCGTTCATTTTGTGTGATGGCTAAATAATAGACTATATAACAAGAAAAGGTCGGTTATTGATGGCTATTTCTTGGATTGATTTCTTTTTTAATTCTAAAAAATGAAAATAATCCTCATTTTCCTTGACAGTTTTTCATTTAGTGATTAAACTGAGGGCAATTAAATAGTTCGTCCATAAAAACCAATGATGTGGAGATCAAGATTGTTGTGCACGCTAAGAGAGTCGCCGATGCTGGGAAGGTGATGGAACGCAGGCAGTTAAATGGACCACGGAGGGTTCTTCTGAAAGAGTATTCGCTCGAGTATGGGGAAACGTCAGGCATACGTCAGTTGTCGGGGATATGTTGGTATCTCGCTAAGGAGGGGCTAAGGACTTTTTTCGTCGGCTTTTTTGTCGAAGAAATCAGTTTTTTAGTCTAATTAAGGTGGCACCGCGGAGAAATTCCGTCCTTAACAAAGCATAAATTGCGTTGTTATGGGCGGATTTTTTAGTTGAAAAAACGAAACGAGGTGACCAAGAGTTGAATCAGACAGACCTAAAGCAATATGGCCAAGAATATCCCTTCCTGCCAGTGATTGTTAGCAAAAAAATAAGCAATTTTGACCCAGTGGTGTTGGTGAAGGAACTGGGGACAACCAAGGATCAGACGATGATCTTTCAACGTGAGGGCGTGACCACCTTCTTCCTCTCGCTTGAGCAAACGATTACCGGTCGTGATGGTCAAATCCAAGTGACGAACACAGATGGTTCAGTTGAAACCAAGCAAGGTGACCCAATTGCCTTTTTAAATCAGCTTTATCAACAGTACAAAATTCCAAAGGTGACTGATACCATCCCCTTTGTGGCCGGGTTGATTGGCTACTTCGCCTATGATTTTGTCCGCTATCACCCCGATGTTCACTTAGCACCGGCCCAAGATGATCTTGGTTTAGCGGATTTCGAATTATTTTTACCAAAGGTGGTTGCTAATTATCGGCACGAGACCAAAGAACTGATTTTAAGCCAAACGGTGGCGTCCGACCGGCTTGAGAACGACTTTGAAAAGGTTCAACAAGAACTAAATGATTTGGCGGACCAGGCTGATGAAATCATGGATCGGGTTCAGGCAAATGATTTAGCAGTTGCCGAGCAGGAAAATCAGGATGGCTTCAACCATGAGTCACTTAAGGAAGCCGAGATTGAAAGCAAGCCGGCGTTAACTTTGAATGAGTCGTTGGAGGGTGAAGAAATTCAAATCCAGCCAACATTAACATTTATCAATCAATTTACGCGGTCCGCCTTCAGCGACCGAGTACAAATAACGAAAGAACACATCCATGCCGGTGATATCTTTCAGCTGATTTTATCCAATCCTTACCTAGCAAAAACGGGTAACCGGAAGATTTTACCTGGTGTCTTTACCAGGCTTCAGGATGGCCCACAGTCGCCTTACCAGTTCTACTTTGAGAACGGTGATTATCAGGCAACCGGGGCTTCACCGGAAACATTGATTAAGAAGACCGGCGACCGGTTGTTCTCGTATCCGCTAGCGGGTACCAGGCGGCGGGGGAAAACAGCAGAAGAGGATCGCTTCTTTGCCCAGGAACTGCAGCACAGTGAAAAAGAACTGGCGGAACATAATATGTTAGTTGATCTGGGGCGCAATGATTTGGGTCGAGTTAGCCAATTTGGCACAGTCGCCGTTACGAAACTGCGCCACCTGCTTTACTTTCCAAATGTGATGCACCTTGGTTCGACAATCGAAAGCCAAGCCCAGGCTGATTTAACCCCTGTCGATATTCTGGCGGCGACTTTACCAGCTGGAACGTTATCGGGGGCGCCCAAAATTTCGGCCATGCAGATTATCAATCAATTGGAGGACCGCAAGCGGGGCATTTACGGTGGTGGCATTGGCACGATTGGTTTTGATGGCGACCTCGATATCTGCATCGGCATTCGCTTAGCCTACCAAAAGGATCAGCACCTGGTTGTCCATGCTGGTGCCGGGATTGTTGCTGACAGTAGCCCGGAGGAAGAGTACCGAGAATTTGAAAATAAAAGCCGGTTGATGTTGGACTTGGTCACAAAGGAGGCGGCCGATGCTATTACTAATTGATAATTATGACAGCTTTACCTATAACCTCTACCAAGAAATTGGCAAGTTGACCAAGCAGACCATCAAGGTGGTGAAAAATGATCAGGTAAGCGTTGAGGACCTGGACGAGCCAACGTTGAAGGGGCTGATATTATCACCGGGACCGGGTCGGCCAAATCAGGCCGGGAACCTCAATACCGTTTTGGCAGCGGCCATCGGGCGGGTGCCCGTCCTCGGTGTTTGCCTCGGGCACCAAGCGATTGGCGAGGTTTATGGGGCCAAGATTGTCTCGGCTCCTCTTATGCACGGGAAGACGAGTCTGATTCACCAGCAGGGCAATCAATCGGCGGGCATTTTAGCCAGTTGCCCGACAACCTTTACGGTTGGGCGCTACCATTCCTTGATGATTGATCCAGCCACCATCCCCAATCACTTAGCCGTGACTGCCCAGGCCGATGATGGCACTATCCAGGCGGTCGCCGATGAAGAGAACCACGTTTACGGGGTTGAATTTCACCCCGAATCGATTATGACGGACCAAGCGGCCGCCAAACAAATTTTTACTAATTTCTTAGCATATACGGGAGAGAAGAACCATGATTAAAACAGCCATTCAAACAGTCAGTCAACAGCAAAATTTAACGTTCGATGAGGCAGCCGAGGTTATCAGCGAAATCATGACCGGCCAAGCCGAAGAAATTCAGATTGCCGCCCTTTTGACGGCCTTAACGGCGAAGGGTGAAACGGCCGATGAAATTGCTGGGGCTGCCCAAGCCATGCGCCAAGCAGCCTTAGAATTCCCTAAGCAACCAGCGGGCTTGGACATCGTCGGTACCGGTGGTGACCATTCCAATTCCTTTAACATCTCATCAACGGCGGGCTTGGTCATCGCCAGTCTGGGTTATGACGTGGTCAAGCATGGCAACCGAGCCACATCTTCAAAGAGTGGTGCTGCCGATGTCTTAGAGGCCCTTGGTTTCCCCATTAACCAGGAGGTTGACCAGGCCGAACAAATGCTAAAGGATAACCACTTTACCTTTCTTTTTGCCCAAAAGTACCATCAAGCGATGAAGTATGTGGCCCCTGTGCGCCGCGGTTTGGGTATTCGGACTATCTTTAACGTCTTGGGACCATTGGCCAATCCAGCCGAACCTAAGCAAATGGTTTTGGGCGTTTATGATGGGGCGTTGTTGGAACCAATGGCTCAGGTTTTGCACCAGCTCGGTGTCCAGTCAGCCAACATTTTGTATGGAACGGACGGTCTCGATGAAGCTTCCATTTCAGCGCCAACCAAGTTAGTGCAATTGCGGGGTGACAACATTCAGTTCCAAACGATTACTCCTGAGGACTTCGGCTTGACCCGGGCAACCAAAGAGGAGATTGTTGGTGGGACGGCACAGGAGAATGCGGCCATTACCCGGGCCATCTTAGCTGGTGAGGAACGGGGAGCCAAGCGCGATATCGTGGTCTTGAACGCGGCCATTGGCCTGAATGCCGTTAATCCAGCCATTACGATTGAAGAGGGTGTGAAATTAGCCCAGGAGGCCCTCGATGATGGTCGGGCTGCTGATTTGCTGACAACCTTAACCACTGTGGAGGCCGTTGAATGATTCTAGATGATTTAGTGGCCGCCACCAAAAGACGGCTCGTAAAAGAAAAAGAAGCAGTGCCAGTAGCTGATTTGAAAGCGCAGGCAGAAGCACTGCCGGTGGCAGACCCGCAGGACGTTTACGACCGTTTTTTAGCACCGGGGATTCACGTGATTGCCGAGGTCAAAAAGGCCTCGCCTTCCAAGGGCTTGATTGCGACTGATTTTCCTTATCAAGAAATTGCCCAAACCTATGATCAAGCCGGCGCAACGGCCATTTCGGTTTTAACCGAGCCGGATTACTTTTTGGGAAAATTAGACTATTTGGCTGAGATTGCACCAGCGATGACTAGCCCCGTTTTGCGGAAGGACTTTGTTATCGACCCCTACATGATCTATCAGGCAAAGGTGGCGGGCGCGAGCATTATTCTGTTGATTGTGGCCATTTTGTCGCCAGAGGACTTGCAAGCCTATTTGAACTTAGCTGAAAGTTTAGGACTGGCTGTTTTAGTTGAGGCACACGACGAGGATGAAATCAGCCAAGCACTGGCCGTCGGTGCCAAGATGATTGGGGTTAATAACCGCAACTTGAAGGATTTTACGGTTTCCTTTGACAACAGCCAACGACTCTTTGATTTGGTGCCCGATTCCGTTGCCTTTATTGCCGAAAGTGGCGTGAAAAAACCGTCAGATATTGTGCACCTGCAATCCTTAGGAATCAATGGTGTGCTTATCGGGGAGGCCTTGATGAAGGCGGCTGATCCAAAAGCCTTTATTGAAGCAGGACTGGGGGAGCGGGCCCATGACCAAGATTAAAATTTGTGGCTTGATGTCCAAGGAAGAGGCCTTGATGGCCAACGAGGCGCGCCCTGATTTGGTGGGGGTAGTCTTTGCTCCCGGTCGCCACCAGGTCACGGCAGAAGAGGCTTTAGTAGTGCGCCAGGCGCTGGCTGAACAGATTCCCCTGGTCGGCGTTTTCGTTGCTGAACCGGTTGAAATGATTTTGGGATTGGTTGAAACGGGGACGATTCAAATGATTCAGCTGCATGGTCAGCGACCGATTGACGAAGTTCGGCGGTTGCGGGAGGCCGGTGTGCCGATTATCCAAGCTTTGGTCGGTGATGATGCCATTGACCAGGCTAAGGGCTGGCAAAATCAGCTTCGGCTGCGTCGATTAAAAAAGGGAAATGACGGCTTGACAGAGCGTCTAGACAGCGATTTGAATTTAGCCGAAATTAATGGGAGTTCGGACGAACACCCAGTCAGTGATTTGGCTTTAGCCAATTTTAGTGGCCGTTTGGACGAACAGCTAGCCAGTAATCTCGACCTAGTTGATTTTTTAATGGTTGATGCTGGTGCTGGATCTGGTCAGCGACTAGATTGGCAGCGGTTAGCCGGTTTAACACCGACTCATTTATTTGTGGCTGGCGGAATTCAACCTAATAATCTCAGCGATTTACTGCAGCTTTATCAGCCCGCTTTTGTTGATGTGAGTTCTGGGGCGGAAACAAAGGGGTACAAAGATTTAAACAAGATGGTGGCACTGGTAGCCATTGCCCATCAAGAGGAGGGAAAGTAATGGAAACAGAATACAAGACAAAGAAACAAGCCGGTCGGTTCTTAGAGTATGGTGGCCAATATGTACCGGAAACTCTGATGAATGAGTTGAATAAGATGGCCGATGTTTACCAGGAAGCGAAGGACGATCCTGATTTTCAGGCGGAATTGGCTGACCTATTGGCTAATTATGCCAACCGACCATCGCTGTTGTACTATGCTAAGAATATGACGGAAGACCTTGGTGGCGCTCAAATTTATTTCAAACGCGAGGACTTGAACCACACGGGGGCTCATAAGATTAACAATGTGATTGGCCAAGCATTGTTAGCCAAGCGAATGGGCAAAAAACGCTTGATTGCCGAAACCGGTGCTGGTCAACACGGGGTGGCCACGGCAACGATTGCTGCCTTGTTTGGCCTGGAATGTGAAGTCTTTATGGGGAAGGAGGACACGGATCGCCAACGTTTGAACGTCTATCGGATGGAACTCCTTGGGGCCAAGGTTCATGCCGTGACCTCCGGATCAATGGTCTTGAAGGATGCCATTAATGCCGCCCTGCAAGACTTTGCGGCCCGACCTGAGGACACGTTTTATGTGATGGGCTCGGCAACCGGCCCTCATCCTTATCCGGAGATGGTGCGTGATTTTCAAAGTGTGATTAGTCAGGAATCCAAGCAACAAATCCAGGACCAATTGGGGCGCTTGCCCGATAAGGTGATTGCCTGTGTTGGTGGTGGCTCCAATGCCATCGGTAGTTTTGCCCACTATATCGACCATCCCGAGGTTGAGTTGATTGGGGTGGAGGCAGCCGGCAAGGGCGTTGATACTGACTTGACGGCGGCGACCATCGAAAAAGGCCGGTTGGGTGTCTTTCACGGCATGAAGTCGCTCTTTTTGCAAAATGACAGTGGCCAGATTAACCCGGTTTATTCGATTTCGGCTGGGTTAGATTATCCAGGAGTTGGGCCAGAACACGCCGCCTTGGCTGCCGAACACCGGGCCCAATACGTTGGTATCACCGATGATGAGGCGGTGGCTGCGTTTGAGTACATTGCCAAGCAGGAGGGGATTATTGCCGCGATTGAAAGCTGCCATGCCGTGGCCTATGTGCAAAAATTAGCGCCAACATTGCCAAAAGACCAGGTCATTGTCTGCACATTATCTGGCCGTGGCGACAAGGATGTGGCAGCGATTGCCAAGTACCGGGGGGTTGAAATTCATGAGTAAAATTAGTCAAAGTTTTAAAAATCATAAAAACTTTATTGCCTTCGTCACTGCTAATGACCCAGACATGGAAACGACTGTTAACAATGTTGTAGCCTTGGCTGAAGGTGGTGCTGATGTCGTTGAAATTGGGATTCCCTTTTCTGACCCAGTCGCCGACGGTCCCGTTATTCAGGCGGCCGATTTGCGGGCCCTGCGCGACCATAATTTACCGATTGAATCAATTTTTGCGGCGGTGAAGGAAATTCGACGACAAACAGCGGTGCCCCTTGTTTTCTTGGTCTACCTAAATATTGTTCTCCAGTATGGCTATGAACGTTTTACCGCCGACTGTGAAAAGTTCGGTGTTGATGGCCTGATTATTCCTGATTTGCCCTATGAAGAACGGGGAGAATTGGCTCCCTTTACTGACAAGCACGGTCTGGATTTGATTCCGTTGATTACGGTGACGTCTGGTGAGCGCATTCCGATGATTGCCAAAGAGGCGACCGGCTTTATCTACCTGGTTTCTTCTCTGGGGGTGACGGGCACTCGCGAGTCCTTTGCTTCTAATTTAGCGGAAGTTGTTGGACAAATTAAGGCGGTTACGGATGTGCCTGTTGCCATTGGCTTTGGCGTGCATACCGCCGACCAGGCGCAAGCAATGGCGGAATTGGCCGATGGGGTCATTATTGGATCTGCCTGCGTCCAAATTGTGGCCGACAATGGTCAAAATGCACCGGCAAAGCTACAGGCATACGCCGAGGAAATCCGCGCTGCTGTTGATGATGTAACGGTTGGGGAAGGTTAATGCATTGGTCAAAATAGAGTGCCATTGCAAACAGCTAAAAGGGATTAGTGATTGGCATCAAGGTGAGAGTTGTTGCTGGTAGTGTATTTGTCTGACTTTTGTTGATCGCACTTTGACTTTTGCTATTAGTAGAACCGTTTTAAATTAGGTTGAACAAAAGTGTCTTATATTTGTTCTAATTTTCAATTTCATGCTATACTGAAAAAAATTAATTAATTCGCAAGGGGAGCATCACGCTGAGATTAGACAGAAATGTCTTAGACCCTATGTACCTGATCTGGTTAATACCAGCGTAGGAATGCAACTAATATCGATAACAGGGGTCTTTTTTTAAGGGCTTTTTGGTTGAGGTTGAGTTCATCATGAATTCAACCTTTTTCTTTTGCTGGTAAAGACCGGACAGGGTGGATTGATGAATTAAATTTTAGGAGAGAAAGAATGATTCAACAGAACCATCAGCAGCAAGAAAGTTTCCAAGAAGAGGTGCCATTAAGCACCGGTCAGACACTATTGATTAGTATTCAACACATCTTTGTTTCCAATGTTTGGCTGGATCCGATTTTCGTTGCTTCGGCTGCGGGCCTCTCGTTAGCTTTGTCGACGAATTTGATTAGTGCCATTTTTTTGGCATCTGGTCTTGTGACGATTTTTCAGGCTTCAAAATTAGCGCGGCTACCGATTGTGCAAGGCCCTTCAGCGGCCTTTGACGCCTTAATGATTAGCGCTGGTAAAACTGGGGGATTACCAGCCGCCGGTGGTGCCGTCTTTCTCAGTGGCTTTATTGTTTTGCTGATGTCGTTATTTGGCTGGGTTCATCGCTTAGCCAAGAAGCTGACACCTGCGATTACCGGGACCATTATTTTTTTGGTCGGCGTTTCGCTTTCAAGTTTTACAATGTCAGAATTATTAGGGGGTACGCCCGGAACAAAGGGCTTTGCATCACCGAATGTTTTGCTGGTGGCCATTGTGACCACTTTGATTGTTGTCTTGGGATCGTTGTTTGGCCGCGGTTACTGGCGTAAGTTTTCCTTTTTGTTGGCCCTTGTGGTGGGCAATCTTTTGGCCGCAAGCTTGGGGATGATTGACCTGTCAGGCGTCAAAAGCCAACCGCTCTTTGGTCTACCACGCTTGTTCCCGTATGGACTATTTCGTTTTAATTGGGATATTTTCTTGACCTTCTTCATCGCTTATTTAGTGGCGGTGATTGAAGCTTTGGGTGTTTATGAAGCATCCGCCGATGTTACCAAAGAAGAATTAAGCTCAAAGCGTATTAGTCGTGGCATTGCTGGTGAAGCGGGTGGCTCCATGCTTTCCTCTTTGATTGGTGGTTTTCCAACCACTGCGTTTGCCCAAAACTTAGGGGTGATGAAGTTGACGGGGGTTCATTCTCGCAAGCCAATTCTATTGGCTGGGGGATTGCTGATTTTACTAGGGTTCGTGCCGAAGTTTGCAGCAGTTCTGGCTTTGACCCCAGCACCAGTGATTGGTGGAATGTTTTTGCCGGCAGCGGCGACTTTGTTGACGACGGGCTTTGCCACTCTGCAGAAGTCTGATAAGAGCGAAGCAACACGGATGAGTATTGGTTTGTCTTTGTTGTTGGCCATTGCCTTGCCATCTTATGCAAAAGGCTTTTCGGGTATTTATCAATCACTCTTTTCAAATAGCATCTTAGTTGGTGCCTTGTCAATTGTGACCTTGCATATTCTATTAATTGTCGTCCCAGGATTTTTTGGAAAGGAAAAGAATCATGAGTGATTCAGCAGTTGCAACGATTCAAGAAGAAATTCTGAATTTTATTAATCAGTACCAGGTCATGAACGGGCATGGTGAAAGCGATGAGGATTTTAACCGGCTGGCCCTTGATTTGTTTCAATATCAATTTGACCATAATTTGCCCTATAAAAAATATGCGCAACAGCAACGAAAAAGTCCACTAATGGTCCATCGGTGGCAAGACATTCCATTAATGCCGATTCAGGGATACAAGAAGTTAACGCTGTCAACAACGTCAATTACGGCGGACGAGGCTGTTTTTATGTCGAGTGGGACAACGGATAAAAACCACCGTAGTCATAGCTACCATCCAACTTTTGCTGTTTGGAATGAATCGATGAAAGCACCTTTCAAACAGTATGTTCTCCCAGATGTTGATCGAATCACGATTATTGGTCTTTTCCCGGATGAAGAACACTTAGAAAATTCTTCTTTGGCTCATTATGTTAGTCGCGCCATTGCCGAATTTGGTGACCAACACAGTCGAGCGTATGTCGACGAAGACGGCATCGATTACCAGGGCGTGGTCGCTGCTTTGAAGGTGGCAGAAGAGGACCAGCGTCCCGTGATGCTATTAGGCGCTAGTTTTTCCTACGTCCATCTTTTGGATTACCTAAAACAGCAGAAGTTGGTCTTTCACCTGGCTGAAAAAAGTCGAATCTTTGATACTGGTGGGTTCAAAGGCCAGTCACGTCAAGTAAGCGAAGACCAGCTGCTAGCTGATTTGAAAGAAGCCTTTGGTGTTAGTCGTGACTATTATTTGAATATGTATGGCATGACGGAAATCAGTTCACAGTGCTATGATCAGAACTTGTGGCACCTTAGCCAGGGGCTGGACCCAATCTATAGTAAGCAAACACCGGCATGGGTTCGCGTCAGAATTTTAGATACCGATACCTTGGAACCGGTTGCGCCTGGAGAAAAGGGTGTTTTGGCCTATTATGACCTTTCGAACTGGAACTCATGTTTGGGGATTTTAACAGAAGATTTAGCAGTCCAGGATGAAGCTGGCTTTACCTTGCTCGGTCGAATCGCGGGGGCGGGTGCGAAGGGGTGCTCGATTTCGATTGATCAACTACTGCAAGCCAATCAGGTATGAAAGAGGTCTTAATGGCTGAAGAAGTAGAGACAACAAAAATTAACTTGTTCTTGGCACCAAACGAGAGTCAATTTGACCGATTGGAAACCTGGTCGATTTTGGTGGGCAATCAACGCTATGACTTACAGTATCCTGATTTGACGAAGGAAGAAGTCAAAGCGACCATTGAGGCGTTGGAAGACCATCAGCAGATTTTTTTAAGTCAACTTTCGGTTGAACAAATCGTGACGATAATTAGTGCTGCCGCCGAAAAATGGACGAATCCGGAGTACAAAGAGCGTCAGTTGGCATTAAAGTTATTACCGGTCATTACGGGATACAGCGAGGAAACCATTAACTTAGAAATCAGGCGTTATACGCGCCTATTTCGTACCAAAGAGTTGCGCCGGTTTTTAAATACGGAATTGGCAAATCCAGCGATTTTGGATGCTTTTCAGCCACAAGCATCAGGGAGCTTGACGAAGGCCTATGGCCCTAAGACAAGTTTTCACGTTTTTTCCGGTAATATTCCGGGCCTTCAGGTTTGGTCACTTGTGATGACATTGTTGGTAAAGTCAGCTAGCTTTGGGAAAACTTCCTTTGCTGAACCACTTTTTCCGGTGCTCTTTGGCCAAAGTTTATTAGAAGTGGAACCGAGGTTAGCGGGCTGTTTGGCGATTTTTCCGTGGAAGGGGGGGAGCAAACCGGCAGTCGAAGAGGCGGCCGCGGCCAACACGGATGCTACGATTGCTTATGGTTCCGACCAATCTGTGAAGAAGGTTCAGGCATTAGTGCCGGACGGCCATTTATTTTTGCATTATGGCTATAAAATCAGCTTTGCCCTGGTTGGCCAAGAGTCATTGGCGACAGACCGTTACCAAGACACCGTTAATCGGGCGGGTGCGGACATAGCGATTTATGACCAGCAAAGCTGTCTGTCGCCACAGTGTATTTTCGTTGAACGCGGTGGTGCTTTGTTGCCAAAGGACTTTGCCAGTGCGTTAGCAGCTGATTTGGCCAGCAAGCAACAACGATGGCCCCGGGCGAGTCTTGATGACCAACAGGCAACAGCCATTAACCGTTTACGTGCGCAATTTCAATTAGAAGCAATTGATGATGACAGCTTGACGGTCTTTTCTAGTCCGAAAAAGACAGATTGGACCGTTGTTTACCACGATCAGCCAACCTTTACGAGTTCACCATTAAATCGGTTTGTGCATGTAGTGGCTGTTGATGATTTACTGACTGTGCCGAACTACTTAAAACCCTATCGTCAGTATTTACAAACTGCCGGTGTCGCAGTAGCACCAAAACGTTTGTTATCAATCACGAATGTTTTGGGTCAAGCGGGTCTGTGCCGAATTACCGCTTTAGGTGAGATGACTCGGGCGCGGCCTGGTTGGCACCATGATGGTCATTTTAATTTATTAGATTTGTTGCGGTTTACGGATATTGAGTCAAGTGCAGAAAGTTTGGCTGAACACTTGGATCTAGATGTGGAGTGGTAAAGATGCTATTAGAAAATCAAGTGGCACTAGTGACTGGTGCTAGCCGTGGAATCGGCGCTGCCATTGCCAAACAATTTGCTGCTGAGGGCGCACTCGTTATCGTCAATTTCTTGAAAAATTAGGAAAAAGCGGCTGCAGTTGTGCAAGAAATCCAAGCAGCTGGGGGACAAGCAGTAGCTTTAGCTGCGGATGTTTGCGATGAGCAGGCAGTGCAGAAAATGATGACGACGATCGATGATAATTTTGCTGGTTTGGATATCGTTGTGAATAATGCCCTAAGACACTACAGTTTTAATCCCAAAACCCGTCTTCATGCAGAATTGATGCCGTGGAATGACTATCAGGAACAATTTGAGGGGGCAGTCAAGGCTGCCTACAATGTCAACCAGGCTGCTTTACCTTTGTTAAAGGCAAACCAGTCTGGTCGGATTATTCAGATGACTAGTAATCTTGTTCAACAGCCAACGGTCCCGTACCATGATTACATTACCGCAAAGGCTGCCTTATTAGGCTATTCCCGGGCATTAGCAAAAGATCTTGGGCCTTTTGGTATTCGAGTGAATACAATTGCACCTGGGCTGACTTATCCGACGGATTCGAGTAGCGCCACTGGTAATGACGTGCGTGAACAGTTGCTGGCGCTATCGGCAACCAAGCGATTAACTGTCCCAGACGATGTGGCTGGAACGGCCCTTTATTTAGCTTCAAGACTCTCCAATAATGTGACTGGCCAGTGCATTACAGTCGATGGTGGTCTCACCATGAATTGACAGACTATCTGTTTTTATATCAGGTGCTTGTTTGAATATCTTAAATGAAAAAAGGAAACAACCGATCAGGGGATGCCTAATCAGTGGTTTCCTTTTCTGTATTGTTAAAAGAACAACCGAATACCAAAGTACATAATCACAAAGCCGATAAAGGGCGATAAAAACTTGTTAATCTTTTTTGGATCGAATTGTTTGAGAACGAGGGGTGTCAGAATCGAACCAGCCACGCCACCAATCATCAGGTAGAGGCCGGCTGTCCAAGAAATGGGACCACCACTCAGTAAGTGGCTGATGAGCCCGACGACAGCCAAGACCCATAGAACGTAGGTTGTCGTACCAGCGGCCTTAACCGCAGGAACATTCATAATTGACAGGCCCGCCACGGTGGCTGAGCCACCTGATAGGCCGCCGAAACCAACCATGAGGCCAGAAATCAGGCCAAAGAGTGGGGCAACCTTACTGTTTTCATTGGGCTTTTCGTTTTCTTTTTTCTTGCGGAAATTTTTGATGACCACAATCAGGCCCATGCCTGTTAGCAAAATCCCAACGCCGATATTATAAACGGCGACGGGAATAAATCGGGAAACGGCGGTACCGATGATGATGCCTGGAATCCCAGCAATAATCAATCGATTACCAAGCTTACTTTCGATATTCTTTAACCGCCACTGTGTTACCATGCCCGAAAAGAGGGCGAAGACAGCAATTAAGAGAGAGGTTGGGACAGCGACGACTGTCGACATGCCTAAAGTCGAGGTTAAAACCCCAAGGTAAAAAGTGGCACCTCCGCCACCAATCAAGGTAACAAAGCAACCAATTAGGAAACCATAGAAAATTGCAATCATGAAAAAAACCAGCTTTCAAATAAAATATTTGGCAAAACCCGCAAGGGATTGCGAAAGTTCAAGATACAAACTTTCAATCAGAGTGACACTAATTAATAGTAGTCTACCAGTCTTTAACAAAAAATGCAGGGCAGAAGGTGCTTGAAAGAAAAAAAGTGCATGGACGTTAGCGACAAAAAGTGAAGAAGATTTCAGCAGCAAAAGAATGCAACGGACGTCAGCAATAAAAATTCCAGAGGAAGTTAGGGGTCAAAAAAATTAGAGAAACTTAGCACCAAAAAAGGACTGGTATTTTCCAGTCCAAAAGTGGCTAGTAACTTGGTGGCAGCGAAAGAATTAATGGAAAGGTAAACAGGGTGGAATAAGAAATGAATTTTTTCGGGAAACGTGCTAGAAATATAGTTAGGAACTCATTGATTACACGAAAGAATCCTGTTTACCAAATGTCGAACAATAGAAGTAGGAATTAAGACAAGTATTCATATAAGGATACTGCCACCACGTTCCTAGCACCTAAATTATATCATAATTTAAAAATAACAATCATTATTTTAAAATGTTATACAAAATTAGGGCAGTTAACTAAAATAAACTAAAGATTATTTTTAAATATTAAAGAACACGGGTGTGAAGGTTTATCAGACGAATTAGGTGTGACGGAGGCTGATTTATTCAAATTTTGATTCAATTTCTTGTTAGTTTTAAATGAAGGGTTCAGGACAAAATAAAAAAGGCCTTAGGCCTTTTTGTTTGAAACAGATTCGCGTAACCAAGGTCGGTTGCTTGCTTCATTTTCAGTCAAAACACGTTCGAGCGTTTCCGCAGCAGCGGGAACAAACATTTCTGGCCTTGGGTTAACCGGAATAAAGTCGGCGGCCAACGTTTCATCGCCATCAACGACCAAATCAGCTGCGCTGGCGCCGGGTACCAAGCGGACCTCAAAGCCCATTGACAAGGTCTCTTGGGCATCACCCCAGGAATTTTTATCGGTCACGTGGCTAGCAACGCCTAAGAGGCGGACCACTTCGACGTCCAGGTTTGTTTCTTCTTTAAACTCACGGACGACGGCTTGCATTGGTGATTCACCGTACTCCAAGAAACCACCAGGGAAGCCGTAGCCATTCTTTGAATCACCACGCTTTTCTAATAAAATAGCATCATGGTTTTCATTCCAAAGGACGCCCCAGGCAGAAGGGAAAATCATGCCTTCGTGACCAACTTTTGCTCGCATCCGAGCGATATAATTTTGCTCCATTATATAACCAGCTTTCTCGTTTTTAGCTTACAGTCAATTTAACAATAGTATCATAACACTCAATAATGGTGTTGGCGGGTCGTTTTTCAGACTAATTTGCGCATTAGCCGCTTCCAAGATGGACCGTGTTATAATGGGCATAGTGAAAATTTTTTGAAGCAGGTGAAATATGACACAGCAAAAGGGTGCCGTTTGGTACGAACACCTTCATACTGAAAAACATACCGGTGCACGTCGTGGCCGGTTACACACTCCCCATGGAACCTTTGAAACCCCAATGTTTATGCCGGTTGGAACGCAGGGTGCCGTTAAGGGTGTGAACAATCGAACATTGAAGGAAATTGGTTCACAGTTTATCTTGGCCAATACCTACCATTTATGGGTCCGTCCCGGGGATGAATTAATTGCCGAGGCCGGTGGTTTGCACAAGTATATGGGCTGGGATCAGGCCATCTTAACTGACTCTGGTGGCTTTCAGGTCTTCTCGTTATCCGATTCGCGTAAGTTGAGTGAAGAGGGGGCAACCTTTCGTAACCACGTGAACGGCGACAAGATGTTTTTGTCACCAGAAGTAGCCATGCGCATCCAGAACAATTTGGGTTCTGATGTGATGATGCAACTGGACGAAGCGATTCCTTATTTTGAAACCTATGAGTATATCCGGGATTCCATGCAACGGTCATTGCGCTGGGCGGACCGGGCACAACAGTATCACAAGAAGACCGATACTCAGGCTTTGTTTGGAATTGTCCAGGGAGCTGGTTTTCGTGATTTACGGACTGAATCCGCTAAGGAATTAGTCAAGATGGATTTGCCAGGTTACGCCGTGGGTGGTTTATCCGTTGGTGAATCAAAGAAAGAAATGAACCGAGTCTTGGACTTTACCATGCCAATCTTACCGGAAGACAAGCCCCGGTATTTGATGGGGGTGGCTGCTCCTGATTCCCTAATCGATTCTGTTATCCGCGGGGTGGACATGTTTGACTGTGTCTTACCAACGCGAGTCGGCCGTAAGGGAACACTAATGACCAAGCGCGGTCGAGTGGTGATTAAGAATTCGAAGTATAAGAATGACTTTTCACCCATTGATCCTGATTTGGAATATTATTCAAAAAATCCAATCCGAACAAATCAGTTTGGCAATCTAGCGCAATATGATTTACCATCTTATAGTCCTTATCAAAACCTATCGCGGTCTTATTTGCACCATCTCTTTAATGCCAATGAATTGCTGGGAGCACAGATTGCTTCTGAGCATAACCTACGCTATCTGTTGAATTTAATGGAAGAAATGCGGACTGCCATTGAAGAAGACCGCCTCTTGGAATTCCGCGAGCAAGTCATGGAAGATTATGGTTATAATAAACCCAACGCACGTTTGTTCTAAAAATTTGTTACAATAGTTTAAACTCAAATAAAGGATGTTATTATGTCTAATTTACTTTTCCCTCTATTAATTCTCGTTGTCATGCTTTGGTGGATGTCACGGACAAGCAAGAAGCAACAACAACGCCAACAAGCAATGCGCAGCAACATGAAGCCGGGTGCTAAGGTTGTTACCATCGGTGGTTTGCATGCTGTTGTCGATGCTGTCAACGAAGAAGCAAAGACTGTTGACTTGGACGCCGAAGGCGTTATCTTGACTTTTGAAGCAACTGCTATTCGGACTGTTAAGCCTGAAGAAGAAGCTAAGCCTGAAGAAGTTAAGCCAGCTGAAGAAGCTAAGTCTGACGATGCCGCCGCTGATGAAGCAAAGGACGAAGCAAAAGATTAAGACATGACTCGTTTTGTTTAACGCAAACAAACAATTGTCTTAGACCCTCCCAAATAATTCGGGAGGGTCTTTTTACCAGTAAAAAGGGACAAAAAAATTCCAAGGAATGCTGATTTGCCCCAAAGTCATGATGAGGAAGAATTGATGAATTTACTATTACATTATGCCAAGCCTTATTGGAAGCAAATCACCTGCGCTGTTTTAGCAGTCGTGACGATGGCAACGGCAACATTATTGCAGCCGCAGTTTTTAAAGCGAATGTTATCGGCCATCATTGCTGATAATTCGCAAGCTGTTCTCCATAACGGGGTCTGGCTCTTGGCACTGGCTGTTGTTGGCATGGTCGCCGGGGTTTCTGGCACTTTTTTTGCTTCCCGAGTTTCCCAAAGTGTTGCGGCCGATTTACGACGAGCAGAATACGAAAAGATTCAGTCGTTTTCTTTAACGCAGATTCAAAAGTTTTCATCTGCTAACTTGGTCATTCGGTTAACTAACGATATTAACCAGGTTCAACGCTTTGCCATGCAGTTGATGCAAATCATTTTACGTGTGCCAATTTTATTTGCCGGTGGCTTGGTATTGGCCATTTGGACCATGCCCGGCTTATGGTGGGTGATTGCCTTAATGATTGTCTTAATCATGCTGACAACGGGGCGCATTTTTGGGAAAATGGGCGGCTTGTTTGGCAAGTTCCAGCATATTTTGGATAAGAATAATACCATTACTCAGGAAAGCCTTTCAGCTGTCCGTGTGGTGAAGTCCTTTAACCAAGAAAAGCAAGAAGAAGACAACTTTGCAGCCAGTACTAAGGAATTGACGGATTTAAACCAAAAGATTGCTTATATCTTTTCATTAATGACGCCGGTTTATATGCTGATTTCTTATATCGCGATTGCTGCTGCTTTGCTATTGGTTTCGCAAACCATTTTGAAGAACCCCGACGAATTGGCAAAAATTACGCCTTTTATCACCTATTTAAATCAGATTCTGTTCTCACTGCTGATGATGGGGATGGTTTCCAACATGGCTTCTCGTGGTCTAGTTTCTTTGAAGCGAATTGGGGCGGTGATGGCTGAGCCAAGTACCATTAATATTCATGAAAACGCTGAAAATGGGACAGTTAAGCGATTAAATGGGACCATTAACGTTCGTGACCTTTCTTTTGCCTATCCAAATGATGACAAGCAGGTTTTGCGCGATATTTCCTTTAACCTGCCAGCTGGCCAAACGCTCGGAATTGTTGGATCAACGGGGTCCGGAAAGTCCACTTTGGCGTTGTTGCTGGCACGTTTGTACCAGCCAAGTGCGGGCCAGATTGACATCGATGGGCAAGACTTACAGAACATCGACCAAGAAACGCTACATCACAACCTATCAATTGTTTTGCAAAAGCCAGTTTTGTTTTCCGGCACGATTGAAGACAACTTAAAGATGGGACGGCCAGATGCCAGTTTGGCTGATTTAGAAAAGGCGGCCGACCAGGCCCAAGCCAGTGAATTTATTAACCAATATCCCGACCGCTTTGGTCAAGAAGTTTCGGAACGGTCTTCCAACCTTTCCGGTGGGCAAAAACAACGGTTATCGCTGGCCAGAGCCTTGGTTAAAAATCCGAGTCTATTAATCTTGGATGATTCAACCTCTGCCTTGGATGCTCGATCAGAAAAGCTGGTTCAAGAGGCATTAGCCAAGGACTTTGCGGCCACTACGAAGGTAATTATTGCCGAAAAGATTGCCTCAATTATCCATGCCAATCAGATTTTGGTCATGGACCGGGGGCAGATTGTTGGGGCTGGAACCCACCAAGAACTTCTCGACCAGTCTGAAATTTATCAAGATATTTACCAAAGTCAAAAAGCAAAGGAGGACAACCATGGCTGAAATTAAAACAGCACTTGCTTACTTTGTTAAAAATTTAAAGCAATACTGGCGGGCCCTGTTCATTTCGTTGCTCTTAATTTTAGTGGCAACTTATGCGCAGATTAAGGCACCACTTTATTTGGGGGATGCCATTTCGTCTTTGACTCGCTATTTGGTTGCCTCGCTAACGCCTGGTGGTCATGGATCCCTACATGATTTTTATGTGGCCGTCTTTTCCATGATTGCTTTTTATGTGTTGACCGAATTTGCTTTGCTAATTTCTGGTCTTATGACTGCCAAAATTTCGTCTGATTCAGTGGGCGTGATGCGGCGCGGCTTGTTTGGCAAGCTGCAAAAAATGCCAGTGCGCTACTTTGATACCCACCAGGACGGAAAAGTTTTATCACTCTTTACTTCTGATTTAGATAATATTTTTACGGCCATGAATAACGCCGTTTTCCAGATTTTTTCCCAAGCACTGCTTTTTGCCGGTGTGATTTGGATGATGTTTGCCAAATCAGCAACGATGGCGTGGGTGACATTGGCTTCAACGCCGATTGCCATTATTGGCGCCCTGTTGATTGCCAAGTATGCTCAGGTTCAAATTAACCACCAGCAGGCGGCAACGGCTGACATGAACGGCTATATTAATGAACAGTTGGCCGGGCAAACCGTTCTGTTAACGGAAGGCCGCCAAGCGGATTCGATTGAAAAGTTCGAACCATTTAACGATCAGGTCCGGGTAGCGAGCCAAAAGGGCCAGTTTTATTCCGGCCTGTTGAACCCCTTAATGCAAGGCTTCTCCTTGCTGAACTTAGCAATTGTGATTTTCTTTGGTTCTTGGTTAGTTTTGCATAATGGTATGGACAAGGCCTCTGGTTTGGCTTTAGTCGTTGTCTTTGTTAACTATTCACAGCAGCTGTTCCAACCGATCACCTCATTGACAACTATCTATAACGCCTTACAACTGGCCGTAACGGGTGCCAACCGGATTACGGAAGTTGAAAAGGAGGATGATGAAGCCAACGCAGGGACAAAGATTGCTGGTCCGCTCAAGAACGAGATTGCCTTGAAGCATGTTGATTTTGCCTACAATCCCGATCGACAAATTTTAAAAGACGTTTCCATTACGGTGAAAAAGGGCCAGATGGTTGCTTTGGTGGGACCAACGGGTTCTGGTAAGACGACTGTGATGAACCTGTTAAATCGGTTCTATGACCTGTCGGGCGGTGAAATCACCTATGATGGGACAAAGCTACAAGACTTTGACCTTTATTCCTTGCGTGACCGCGTTGGGATTGTTTTGCAGGAATCAGTTGTTTTTTCGAAGTCAATCATGGATAATATCCGCTATGGTCGACCGGATGCCAGCTTAGAAGAAGTCCAAGAGGCTGCTAAGCAAGCACGAATCCATGACTTTATTATGTCTTTGCCGGATCAATACGATACACAAATTTCCCCTGAAAAAGACCTCTTCTCCAGTGGACAAAAGCAGCTTCTTTCGATTGCTCGGACAATCTTGACGGATCCTGATTTGCTAATCTTGGATGAAGCAACGTCAAACGTTGATACGGTGACCGAGGAAAAGATTCAAGAGGCAATGGATAACGTCATGGCCAACCGCACATCCTTTGTGATTGCTCACCGTCTTAAGACAATCTTATCTGCTGATCAAATTGTCGTTTTGAAGGATGGTCAAGTCATTGAACGTGGTTCCCACGAGGAATTGGTCAAAGAAAATGGCTTCTATGCCGAACTGTATACCAACCAAATGGTCTTTGAATAGAGATTTTAGCGGTCTTAAATCGAAACCGTTTTCCGGGGCAGAATTTGGAACGACCTCATCGAGATGGTATACTAAAAGTACTATGCCCAAGGGCAAAGCAACGAGCAATGGAGATTCCTATGAAAATTGGCTTATTTACGGATACTTATTTTCCACAGGTTTCCGGTGTCGCCACCTCAATTCAAACCTTAAAAAATGCTTTGGAGGCCCAGGGTCACGAAGTTTATATTTTTACGACCACCGATCCCAAGGTGGACAAGCAGACACCTGAAGAGGGGATTTATCGCTTTTCATCGATGCCCTATTTTGGCTTCAAGGATCGCCGATTGACTTTTCGTGGTTTGATTCAAGCTGTTGAAATTGCCCGTGACTTGGGCCTGGAAATCGTGCACACCCAGACGGAATTTTCATTGGGCTTAATCGGCAAGTATGTGGCCCGACGGCTAAAGATTCCGGTTATTCATACTTATCACACGCAATATGAAGATTACACACATTATGTGGCAAAAGGGATGCTAATCCGACCTAGTGCGGTCGGCCACATTGTCAAGGCTTACCTGAAGGGAATGGAAGGCGTCATCGCTCCTTCTGAGCGGGTCAAAGAAAGCCTGCTTAGTTATGGTGTGACGATTCCAATTCCAGTGATTCCAACCGGTGTGGCGATTCCAAAAAGAGAAACTCATCACGATATTCGTCAGCAGTACGGTTTGGCCGAAAATCAGCCGGTGATTCTGTCTTTGGGACGGCTAGCCTTTGAAAAAAATGTTGCTTTGACGATTTCCGCCTTTTCGGAACTTCTGCAGACGATTCCGGATGCAAAGCTCATGATTGCTGGAGACGGCCCAGCCAAGAAATCCCTGGAAGAACAGGTCGAAGACATGGGCTTGCAGGATGCCATTATTTTTACGGGCATGATTAATCATGACCAGGTCGGTGACTATTATCGAATGGCCAATGTTTTCGTTTCTTCATCCGATAGTGAAACACAAGGGTTGACTTTTATTGAAGCCTTGGCTGCTGACCGGCCCTTTGTCGCCGTTCGTTCACCTTATTTGGAAGAAGTGGTGACAGACAAGGCGATTGGGACTTTGATTGACGATTACGACGAATTCCTAGCCGCCACATTATATTATTTACAACATTCTGATACAGCCGCCGATGATCAAATTCGAGCAGCAGCAGTAAAAAATGTTGACGCAACAACCTTTGCGAACCGAGTCTTTAACTTTTATGACCAGGTTTTGCAAGATTACCACCATGATGACGATGATGACGATTCAGACCAGTTAACGGATGAAGAAGTCGGCTATATCAAACGTCTCTTACGCAACCCCTTTAGGAGAAGCTAACTTGAAGGTTCTGTTATATTTTGAAAACCAAAAATTAATTGCCAAATCAGGCATCGGTCGGGCCATGCGCTTGCAACAAGAAGCGCTGGCACCAATTGAAGATGTTGAGGTAACGACTGACCCCAAGTGTACGGACTATGATATCTTGCATATCAACACTTATGGTGTGAAATCGATGTATATGGTCAAGAAGGCGCATAAAATGGGGAAAAAGGTGGTTTACCACGCCCATTCAACCTACGAAGACTTTCGCAATTCATTCTTTGCCTCAAACTTGATTGCTCCCTTGTATAAGAAGTACTTGGTGGCGCTCTATGGCCAAGCCGATGCTTTGATTACACCAACACCGTATTCAAAGTCACTTTTGGAAAACTATGGCCTCACACAGCCAATTTATCCAGTTTCAAATGGAATCCGTTTGAGTAAATATGCAAACGATCCCAAAAAGATTCAAGCCTACAAGGATTACTTTGATATCCAGCCAGGTCAGAAAGTGGTGATGTCTGTCGGTCTGTTCTTTGAGCGCAAGGGAATTTTCGACTTTGTTGAGTTAGCCAAGCGCCACCCAGAAGTTACCTTTATTTGGTTTGGTCATACCAACCCCGCCATCTTGCCACGTAAGATTCGCCGGGTTGTCTTTGGTGGCGAACATCCCAAAAACCTAATTTTCCCTGGTTACTTATCGGGGGACGTGATTTTAGGGGCTTTTGCTGGGGCTGATTTGTTCTTGTATCCATCCTATGAAGAAACAGAAGGAATCGTCGTCTTAGAAGCCTTGGCCTCTAAGCAACGCCTCCTGGTACGTGATATTCCGGTTTATGATTCTTGGCTGAAGGACGGCGTTAATAGCTATAAGGCTGAAGACTTAGAAGACTTTGACCGTCAAATGGTTGCCATTTTAGCCGGTGAAAAATCAGATTTGACGCAGGCTGGTTTCCAAGTTGCACAAGAAAGAGATTTAAACCGAGTTGGAGAAATTCTTGCTGAGGTTTATCAAGCGGTTTTAGAGAATCGCGCCTTGTCATTTAACGCTGACCAGGACGGGGCGCTTGTGCCAGCTTGGTCGACGAATCGGTCCTAGGAGATTCTTGATGGACGTTTTAAAATCCAAAAAAAACCAATTATCGGCCTTACTTGTTCTTGTTTTAACAGGTTTAACTATCTATTACTTGACGAGGGAATTAAATGGCCGTGAAAAGCAGTTAGAGGCCGCACTGAAAGTCTTGGACTGGCATTTTCTTGTTCTGGCATTGTTGACGATGATTCTTTCGTTGGTGCTTGAGGCATTGGCGACTAGATCGCTGCTTAGTTCTGTTGACCGAAAAAACACCACTTGGGGAACTTTAATCCGAGTGCCGTTGCTCAACCAGTTGGGGATTGGGTTAACGCCCTTTGCCTCTGGAGGACAGCCAGCGCAACTATATGCATTAACTCGAGGGAAAATCGAAGGAAGTCGGGCTTTGTCCGTGACCTTAATGAAGTTTTTGGTATATCAGGTTGTGGTCGTTTTGTTCTTTATTGTTGGCTATGTGGCTGCCGACTCATTTATTTACAAAAACGTTGACCCAACTTTTGCTACCTTCATTCCTTTTGCCATCGCCATCCATGCCGTTGTGATTATTGGCCTGCTCTTGGTGATGTTTTGGCCAAAGCTGTCTTTGAAGGTTGTTGAATGGTCTGGTCGTGCTGCACAAAAGTTTATGAGTGCTAGTCGGGTTAAAAAATTAGTTGACACAGCAGAAGATAAGGTCAATAATTTCCATCAGGAGTCAAAACGTGTTGCCCGCTCAGCTAAATCACTTTGTGTGGCAACGCTTTGGACGGCTCTACAATTAATTGCCTTTTACCTGGTACCGTATTTTGTTATTAGGGCCTTTGGTTATGGCTCCGTTAACCCCTGGCTGATTTTAACAATGAACATTATGATTGTGATGGTCATTTCGTTGTTTCCAATTCCAGGTGGTGTTGGGGGAGCAGAGTTGTCCTTTCAACTTCTCTTTACGCCTTTCGTTAAGAACCCAGCGACTTTAGTCTTGGTTATCTTAATTTGGCGAATCATTACCTATTACTTCTGTCTCTTTGCTGGTATTTTAGCCTATGTAATTCCTAATAAGGAACAACGGTTGGCAAAGCAACAAAAGGAGTGACAAAGAATGGATGATTTAGCCAGTAAAAGTGTTTTAACAACGATATTAAACCGGCTCTTTGCCATGGAAAAATCAACGGACCAGCGTTTTCAAGTTCGACGTTTTGATTCCTATGGTTTAGAGGTTTTAAAGGTAACCCTTGATCAAGAAGACAAGGTTTGGACAATCGAAGAACACCGGCGCAATAAGCAATATAAATTTGATGATGTTGATTTGGTCGCCATCGAGATTTATGACCTCCTCTTCGATATTCAACATACCTTTTAAGTTTTGTGAGGAAAACCGATATGTTAGCTCGTCTCAAAGATGCATTCAAGCCAAACAAGCTCTGGCAAAAGTTGAAGAATACCAAGGCTTTTTGGACTAGTATTAGTGGCTTTTTTGTCTTGAACCTTTTTTTTGTGTGGTTAAAGACCTATATTAATTACCACATCAATTTTTCCCTGGGAGTCCAAGGACCAATCCAAGATTTCTTGCTTTTCTTGAACCCAATCCCAACGGCCATTATTTTGCTCGGGATTGCGCTCTACTTCCGTGGGAAAGTGGCCTATATTTTAGCTTGGGTGATGAATTTAATTCAGACCATTTGGCTATTTGCCAACATTCTTTATTATCGTGAATTTTCTGATTTCTTATCCTTTGGGATTATGGGATCGGGTTCATCAACGGGAAATAATCTTGGGAAGTCGATTGCGGCCATTATTCGCCCAACCGATTTCTTAGTTTATGTCGACTTGGTTGTCATGGCCGTTGTCTTACTCTTTAAGCTTTGGCCCATCGATAAGCAAGCCATTCAAAAGCGCTATGCCATTTTAACAACCGTTTTGGGAATTGTTTTAATGTTGGTTGATTTTGGAGTGGCTTCGGTTGACCGATCCGGCTTGTTGACGCGTTCATTTGATAACAACTATATTGTCAAATACTTAGGCTTGAATGAATATGCAGCTTTTAATGCTTGGCAAACCAATAATCAAAACAAGTCTCGTAAGGAAGCCAGTGCGGCTGATTTACAAAAGGTTCAAGATTTCTTGAAGCAAAATTCCGTTCCAGCCAATATTTCTTATACGGGAACCGAAAAGGGTAAGAATGTCTTTGTCATCCATCTTGAATCCTTCCAGCAGTTCCTAATTGATTACAAGGTGGACGGCCGTGAAGTCACACCAAACTTAAACGCCTTCTATCACGATCAAAATACGCTTTCGTTTGATAACTTCTACAACCAGGTTGGTCAAGGAAAGACATCTGATGCTGAAATGATGCAGGAAAATTCCTTGTATGGACTTTCAACCGGATCTGCCATGACCAAGTACGGATCAAGCAATACCTTTGAAGCAATTCCGGCTATCCTGGGTCAACAAGGTTATACTTCAGCTGCCTTCCACGGTGATGTGCCAACCTTCTGGAACCGAAACAATACTTATAAGTCCTTTGGTTATAACTACTTCTTCTCAAAGAACTTCTATAAGGATAGCGATAATCCAAGTTATAACGTCGGTTACGGCATGAAGGATAAGATTTTCTTGAAGGATACTGCTCAGTACATCGAGCAGTTACCTCAGCCATTTTATGCCAAGTTAATTACGGTGACGAACCACTATCCATACGAAATGGATAAGGAAGATACTGATTTTCCAGCCACGAAGACTGGTGACAATACAGTTGATGGTTATGTCCAGACTGCCCACTACCTTGATGAAGCCTTCGGTGAACTGATGGCTTACCTTAAGCAAGCAGGGTTGTATGATAATTCAGTCTTTGTCTTGTACGGTGACCACTATGGTATTTCTGAAAACCATAAGCCTGCCATTGCGAAGCTGCTTGGTAAGAGTTCTGTTAGTGACTATGATTTGGCCCAGTTCCAAAAGGTGCCATTCATGATTCACGCAACGGGCTTGCAAGGTGGTATCAACGATACCTATGGTGGTGAAATCGATATGATGCCAACCTTGATGAACCTTCTTGGGGTCTCAACGGACGGTATGACGATGTTCGGCCATGACCTGTTGTCGACTCAGAATCCACAAATTGTGGCTTTCCGTGATGGTGATTGGACGACGCCAACCTATACGAAGTATAAGAATCAGTACTTCGATAGTAAGACTGGTCAAAAACTGTCCATTGATAGTAATCCAGCGTTAAAGGCAACGGCCCAGCGGGTTCAATCTTACGTTGACGAGTCGCTGTCAAATTCTGATAAAGTGATTACCGGTGATTTGCTACGTTTTGATAAGAACCGTTGGAACTTCCATAAGATTGATAAAAAATCGTATGATTACACGAAAGCCAATACGCTAAAAGCGTTGAAGGCGAGTCAGTCGTCGAGTCCAACTTCAATTTTGGCCTTGCGTAATGGTCAATCGACTGTATCGGATTACAAAACGGATGCACCGGAGTTAAAATAAAAAACAAAACAGGAAAACGAACACGTTCAAGTAATAGAACATGTGTTCGTTTTTTGTTATATTTGTTATAATATCCCTGAGTGATTTTTTACCAGGCGAGGAGGAGTTATCTTGATTACACCGCAAAAGGATCAAAGCTTTGAAGTTGTTTCAAAGTACCAACCGACTGGTGATCAGCCAAAAGCCATTGATAAGCTTGTTAAGGGTTTAAAAAATGGCGTCAAAGAGCAAATATTGCTCGGGGCAACTGGAACCGGAAAAACATTTACGATTTCCAATGTGATTGCCCAAAATAATAAGCCAACCTTGGTCTTGTCACATAATAAGACCTTGGCTGGTCAGCTTTATTCAGAATTAAAGGAATTCTTTCCACACAACGCGGTTGAATACTTCGTTTCCTACTATGATTACTACCAGCCAGAAGCTTATGTGCCTTCTTCGGACACCTTTATTGAAAAGGATTCCGCGATTAATGATGAAATTGACCAGTTGCGTAACTCGGCAACGGCTTCATTGTTTGAACGCAATGACACGATTGTTGTCGCCTCAGTATCATCAATCTTTGGTTTGGGTGACCCTCACCAATATCAGAACCACGTGATTTCTCTGCGAGTCGGTAACGAATATGGGCGCAACCAATTGATGCGCGACCTGATTGACATTCAATTTACCCGTAACGATATTGACTTCCAGCGTGGAACCTTCCGAGTGCGAGGCGATGTGATTGAAATCTTCCCGGCTTCCCAGGATGAATTGGCCATGCGAGTCGAATTTTTCGGTGACGAAATTGACCGTATTCGACAAATTTCAGCCTTGACCGGGCAGGTGGTCTCGGAACGTGACCATGTCGCCATTTTCCCAGCTAAACACTTCATGACCGATGATGAACGGATGAAGGAAGCATTGGTTGGTATTCGCCAAGAAATGGAAGACCAGGTCAAGGAGTTTGAAAAAGAGGGAAAGCTCCTGGAAGCCCAGCGAATCAAGCAGCGAACTGAATATGATTTAGCAATGTTGAATGAAATGGGCTTTACATCTGGTATTGAAAACTATTCACGCTGGATGGACGGTCGCAAAGAGGGGGAACCACCATTTACCCTTCTTGATTTCTTCCCCGATGATTTTTTGATTGTTGTCGATGAAAGTCACGTGACGATGCCACAAGTTCGTGGGATGTACAATGGTGACCGCGCCCGGAAGAAGACTTTAGTTGATTACGGTTTTCGTTTGCCTTCAGCACTGGATAACCGTCCTCTGCAGCTTCCAGAGTTTGAAAAGCACGTTAATCAAATTATTTATATGTCCGCTACACCGGGTGATTACGAACTTTCTCGGGTGCCAAAGCGTGATATTGTCGAGCAGATTATTCGACCAACCGGTTTGCTTGATCCAGAAGTTGAAGTTCGCCCAGTGATGGGCCAAATCGATGATTTAGTGGGTGAAATTAACCTACGAGTTGAACGAAATGAGCGTGTCTTTATTACCACGTTGACGAAGCGGATGTCAGAAGATTTGACGGACTATTTGAAGGACGTTGGTATCAAAGTAGCTTACCTTCATTCCGATGTTAAGACGCTTGAGCGAACGGCGATTATCCGTGATTTACGTTTGGGCAAGTACGATGTGCTAGTCGGCATTAACTTGTTGCGTGAAGGAATTGATGTCCCTGAAACTTCTCTGGTAGCCATTTTGGACGCTGATAAGGAAGGCTTCTTGCGTAATCCACGCTCGCTGATCCAAACGATTGGCCGAGCTGCCCGGAATGCAAATGGCCACGTGATTATGTATGCCGATAAGGTGACACGCTCCATGCAGGAAGCCATGGATGAAACGGCTCGCCGCCGTGATATTCAGATGGCTTATAACAAGGAGCATGGCATTACGCCACAGACAATTAAAAAGGAAATTCGCGACTTAATTAGTGCAAGTAAGGCGGCTGAAGAGGTTGAAGATGTTGACTTGACGCAAGTCGACTTTGCTGATTTGCCAAAATCAGATCAGACCGAAATTTTGGAAAACCTCACTAGCCAAATGAAGGCTGCGGCGAAGGGCTTAGACTTTGAGACGGCTGCTAAGATTCGCGATAATATTATGAAATTAAGGAAACGGGCCGGCCGGTAAGGGTTGGCCTCAGGTCACCGATGTGATAAAACAGGGGTGAACTGGCCAAGCGGGTTGGTGCTCGTTTGACCATGAAAGAGGATTTTATGGCGAAAGATAAAATTGAAATTCGCGGGGCTCGTGCCCATAATTTAAAAAATATTGATGTTGATATTCCAAAGGAATCTCTCACGGTTGTGACTGGTTTATCCGGCTCTGGAAAGTCTTCTCTCGCTTTTGATACCCTCTATGCCGAGGGTCAGCGTCGCTATGTGGAATCATTGTCCGCCTATGCCCGCCAATTTTTGGGGCAGATGGATAAGCCCGACGTCGATTCCATTGATGGCCTTTCACCGGCCATTTCCATTGATCAAAAGACAACTTCGAATAATCCGCGGTCAACGGTGGGAACGGTAACCGAAATTTCGGATTATTTCCGTTTGTTGTTTGCTCGTGTGGGGAAGCCTGACGACCCCAAGGATGGGACGAAAATCCTTCATTCGATTGATCAGATGGTCGAATACGCTCAAAAAGAGTTACCGGAGGGGACCCGTTTGCAGGTCTTTGCGCCGATTATCCAGCACAAAAAAGGAACTCACGAGAAGGCCTTTGCCCAGATGCAAAAGCAGGGCTATTTACGAGCTCGCATTGACGGTGAGATTGTCGAACTTGATACAGTTGATGACCTCGCTTTGGAACGCAATCGTTTCCATGATATCGATGTTCTGGTGGATCGAATTGTTTTGCGTGCTGATGCCCGGTCCCGCCTTTTCGATTCGATTGAGGCGGCCACAAACCTAGCGGGTGGCTTAGTCGTTTTGGAACCGGTTGGCCGTGGTGACGAGGAAGTTCCTGCGCCATTGCGGTTCTCAGATCACTATTTGGGTGACCTGAAAGATTTTAAGGTTGGTCGGTTGGAACCGCGACTCTTTTCTTTCAACGCGCCGATGGGGGCTTGTCCTGTTTGTCAGGGGCTTGGGGCGACTCAGGAGGTTGATTTAGACCTCGTCGTGCCAGATGATACTTTGACGTTGAAACAGGGTGCTCTGGCGCCTTGGAACCCAATTTCTTCTAATTACTATCCCGCATTGTTGGAACAGTTCTGTGAACAATTTGGCATTGATCAAAATGTGCCCTTTATGGACTTGCCAAAGAAGGACCAGGACCTGATTTTGTATGGGTCGGGTGAAAAGGAATTCCACTTCCATTTCCAAAATGATTTTGGTGGTGTTCGTGATGCTGACCAGGTTTTTGAAGGGGTGATGAACAACGTTTCCCGCCGTTATAAGGAAACTAATTCTGACTTCACCCGGGACCAGATGGCTCAATATATGACGCAACTGACCTGTCCAGCATGTCATGGGTACCGGTTGAATCCAGCGGCCTTGTCCATCAAGGTTGGTGGCCGCAATATTGGTGATGTCACGAATTTGCCGGTTAATGAGGAATTGGCTTATTTTGCTGATTTGACCTTTGGCCCCCAAGACCAAGAAATTGCCCAACCCATCTTAAAGGAAATTCAAGATCGACTTGGCTTCTTACGGTCGGTTGGTCTTGATTACCTGACGTTGTCTCGGTCAGCTTCAACTTTGTCCGGTGGGGAATCGCAGCGAATTCGATTGGCCACGCAAATTGGTTCAAACCTGTCTGGAGTTCTCTACGTTTTGGATGAACCATCGATTGGTTTGCACCAGCGTGATAATGACAAACTCTTAGCATCGATGCAGTCGATGCGTGATTTGGGCAATACGCTGGTTGTCGTTGAACACGATGAGGATACCATGGAGGCCGCCGACTATTTGATTGATGTTGGTCCTGGGGCTGGATCGCTTGGTGGCCAAATTATGGCTGCTGGCACACCGGCCGAAGTTATGAAGAATCCCAAATCTTTGACTGGTCAGTACCTCTCAGGAAAGCGTTATATTCCGGTACCGAAGTCTCGTCGCAAGGGTAATGGCGAAGAAATTGTTATTCGGGGAGCAAAGGAAAATAACCTGAAAAACATTACGGCGAAGTTTCCATTAGGGAAGTTTGTGGCCGTTACGGGGGTTTCTGGATCGGGTAAGTCGACACTGGTGAATACCATTTTGAAACGGGTTTTGAAGCAAAAGCTCAACAAGAATTCGAATAAGCCCGGTGCTTACCGTTCGGTTGAAGGAATTGAAAACCTAGAGCAAGTGGTCGACATCGACCAATCGCCAATCGGTCGAACGCCACGGTCGAATCCTGCAACCTATACGGGTGTCTTCGATGATATTCGCGAGTTGTTTGCCCAAACAAATGAGGCCAAGCTTCGTGGCTATTCCAAGGGACGGTTCTCCTTCAATACGAAGGGGGGCCGCTGTGAAAATTGTCGCGGTGATGGGGTCATCAAGATTGAGATGAACTTCTTACCGGATGTTTACGTGGCCTGTGAGGTCTGTGGTGGCACTCGCTACAACTCCGAAACGCTGGAAGTCACTTATAAGGATAAGACGATCTCTCAGGTCTTGGATATGACGGCCAAGGAAGCCCTCGACTTCTTTGCACCAATTCCAAAGATTGCGCGTCGCTTGCAAACAATCAATGATGTTGGTTTGGGCTATGTCAAATTAGGCCAGTCCGCAACAACCCTATCAGGTGGGGAGGCACAGCGAATGAAGTTGGCTTCTGAGTTACATCGTCGGACAAATGGGAAGACGATTTATATCCTCGATGAACCAACAACTGGTTTGCACACCGATGACATTGCCCGCCTGCTAACGGTTTTGAACCGCCTGGTTGATGCCGGCAATACGGTCGTCGTTATCGAACACAACCTGGACGTGATTAAGTCAGCCGACTGGTTGATTGATTTGGGCCCAGAGGGTGGTGCCGGCGGTGGTAAGATTCTGGTCACTGGGACACCGGAAAAGGTGGCGAAAAACACCGAATCTTATACGGCTAAGTATTTGAAAAAGATTATGGAGCGGGATATCGCTCGTGAAAAGCGTGATGAAAAATCAGCGCAGCCCTAAAGAATAATAAAAACGGCAGTGACCATCAAAATGAGATGGTCACTGCCGTTTTGTCTTCTAATGCTAATCGGAAGTGAATAGCTTTGCTTAAACCGCAACCGCACCGCGGATAGCCGGTTCTGATTCATAATCCAAAATTTTAATGTCATCCATGGTGTAGTCAAAAATTGACTTGACCTCGGGGTTCAACCAAAGTTTTGGCAATGGATGCATTGGCCGACTGATTTGTTCTTTGACCTGGTCGACGTGATTCTTGTAGATGTGGGTGTCGCCGATAGTGTGGACAAAGTCACCGACTTCCAGACCGGTTTGGGCTGCAATCATGTGAATCAACAGCGAGTAAGAAGCGATGTTGAAAGGAACACCTAAGAAAAAGTCACCCGAGCGTTGGTAAAGTTGTGCTGAAAGCTTACCCTCGCTGACGTAGTATTGTGACAAAACGTGGCAGGATGGTAGTGGTGCCTGGGGCGTCGTTTCGGCATTCCAAGCAGACAAAATCAAACGCCGAGAGTTCGGATTGTTCTTGATTTGGTCGATTAAGTTGCTGATTTGGTCTGTGGTGCCACCATCGGGCAAAACAGATGCCCATGACCGCCAGAGCTTACCGTAAACTTCACCGATATACCCGTACTTTTCCATAAAGTCATCATCGTTTAAGATTTTGTCGACGAAGATGTCCTTTTGTTTCTGGTAGAGGGCATTGAATTCGGCATCGGTTTGTGAACGTAAGCCAAAATCAGTCATGTCTGGTCCGCTATATTCATCGGACTCAATCCAGTTTTTAAAGGCCCATTCGTCCCAGATATGGTTATTGTTTTGCAACAAGAAGCGGATGTTATTATCACCGCGCAAGAACCAGAGCAATTCTGATTTGATTAGCTTGAAGAAAACTTTTTTAGTGGTTAAAAGAGGAAAGCCTTCCTGGAGGTCAAAGCGCATTTGTGTCCCGAAGATGGAATAGGTTCCGGTCCCGGTCCGATCGTCCTTGTAGTGGCCTTCGTTCAAAATTTTAGCGGCCAGATCGAGGTAAGTTTGTTCGTTTTGACTCATGAGTAAGTCCCCTTTAATAAAAATTCGTCCTTCTCAGTATAGCAAAAAAGCAAGGAATCCTCCTTGCTTTTTCTTGGGTTTAGTCTTTAATAAATTGGGCGAGGTTAATTTGTTCTGCCGTCTGTTTTTCAAAGGGAACTTGGACTAGGGCAACGTTTTTTTCTTCTAAGAGGGATTCCGCGAAATCGTCATTACGATAGTCGCGCATGAAGTTAATCTTGGTAATGCCTGCTTGAAGTAAAAGTTTCGTACATTGCACGCAGGGAACGTCGGTTACATAGACCTCTGACCCCTCAACGGCAATGCCCATTGAGGCGGCTTGCATGAGGGCGTTTTGTTCAGCGTGAACGGCTCTGATACAGTGACCATCAACGATATAGTCGCCAACTTCCGTACAATGAGGGGTACCAGAAACGGCACCGTTGTAACCAGAGGCGATAATGCGATGGTCTTTCACAAGGATGGCACCAACGTGCCGCCTAGTACAAGTTGACCGGGTTGAGAGGATGGCAGCTTGTGCGATAAAGTATTGATCCCAAGAAATACGGTTGTCAGACATAAAAAATTACCTTTCTGTAAACAAAAAACGGTTTTATTCTGATAAAATGGTCTTACAAAGATATTTTATAATAAAACGTTCGGAAAATCAGGAACAAGGAGAAACATAATGGCAACTATTTTAGACGGAAAGGCCCTGTCAAAGGACCTCAAAATCGCACTGGCGGACAAGGTCAAGGAATCGGGGTTGAGTCCAAAGTTAGCGGTTGTTTTTGATCCAAAAAATGATGGATCACGTCTTTATGTTGGCATGAAGCAACGAGCAGCAGCCAAGGTTGGTATTGCCACTGAAGATATTGCGGTTGCTGACGATGTGACAACAGAAGCCGTCTTAAAGATTGTAGCAGATTTGAACGCAGATCCAAGCGTGACTGGTATTTTGGTTCAGGCACCATTGCCAGAAGCCGTCAACGACCAACAAGTTTTCTCAGCCATCGCCCCAGAAAAGGATGTTGATGGATTAGGTGCTTTCAACCAAGGGATGCTCTTTGGTGACCAACCTGGTGAATACGCCGTAGCAGCCACTCCTCAAGGGGTGATGACGATGTTGAAGCACTATGACATCGACTTGCATGGGAAAAAGGCTGTTGTCGTTGGCCGTTCTCAACTCTTTGGTCGCCCAATGGCTGCTTTGTTGAACAACGCGAACGCAACGGTGACGTTAGCTCACCGTTACACACCACGTGAAATGCTCTTGGATGTCTTAAAGGATGCAGACATCGTTGTTGTTGGGGTTGGGATTGCTAACTTTATTACTGGTGACCAAATCAAGGATGGTGCCGTTTTGGTTGATGTTGGGATGAACGTTGTGGACGGCAAGACAACCGGTGATATCGAATTCGCTTCGGCCGAAAAGAAAGCTTCCTTCATTACACCAGTTCCAGGTGGTGTTGGTCCGATGACCATCGCCACTCTGTTGGAAAATACTTTCGCAGCGGCTTTGAGCCAAGAAAAAAATTAGTAAAAATTAATAAGTATTATTTAAAGGATCGAATCCATTGAATTCGGTCTTTTTTTCTACTAGAAGTCAGGCCAATCGAGGATTTTGACTTCTTTTTTTCTTCAAAGATTTCTCCGTCTAATCCAATAGTGCGTATAAGTAGCGATGCAGTAAAAAATTAGCTACCCGAACGCTTTTTGATTGAGCCATTTTTTGCTGACCTGGTCGTCTTACTCACTAGCGATGAAAGGAGGTCACCATGATCAAGAAAATAGCAAATTGGCCTGAACATGAACGAGCAGACCCCGCCGATTGGATTCGAGCTGTTTTGACCTGGGGACAGACACAAAAGGTAACGGACTTTTATTTTTTACCAGCAGAAGGCAGCGATTACCAGGTACGGGGACAAATTTCGGGTCAAGTGAGAACTTTGGCAGTGATGGAAGCGGACTTTGGAAAAAGGGCCTTGGCTGTGATTAAGTACCGGGCGGGCCTGAACTTGGCTGAGAGCCGGCGGCCACAACTAGGACGCTTTGATTTTGGTCAAGGCTTCGTCCGTGTTTCAACCGTTGGGGATTTTTTGGGACAAGAAAGCGCCGTTTTACGGCTGATTTATCCTGATTTGTCGAAAAATCACTGGTTTGAGCCAGCTATCTTTGTGGACTTAGTTGCCGAAAAAATCAGTGCAGGCCTTTACTTGGTGGCTGGTCCCACTGGGTCCGGTAAGACCAGTACCCTTTACCGCTTGCTGGAGGCCTGGTCACCAGGCAAGGTCGTCTTAACAGTGGAAGACCCGGTTGAAATTTATCAGCCAGCTTTTTTACAACTACAGGTCAACGAACAGGCCGGAATTGACTATCAATCCCTAATTAAGGTGGCCCTGCGTCACCGACCGGATTTATTAGTAATTGGCGAGATTCGTGATACCAAGACTGCTCAGGCCGCTCTCCAAGCGGCTTTAGCTGGTCATTTGGTTTTGAGTACTTTACACGCTAATTCTGAGATTGCTGTTTTCGACCGCCTACTCAACCTCGGCCTTGACCGCCAATTGTTGAACCAAGCCTTGGTCAAGACGGTTTATCAACGCTTGCTCCCGGGCTTAGATGGCCAGTTAGGGGTCGTCTACGGGGTGGCTAACTGGCAGGCGGGTGAAGTGATTCAGCATCGTCCCTATGCAGAAAGTTTAAAACGCTACCGACAAGGAAATCAGGAGGTTTAATCGATGCATCCGAAACGAAAAATTCGCTTTTCTGAAAGTGACCAGGTTCTTTTTTTAGCTGAGCTTGGTGAGTTAACGGCATCTGGTTATGCCTTATCATTGAGCCTCGATGTTTTAGCAAGTGCCCATCCAAGCTGGCAAGAAAGGTTACAGACCATTCGTGGCCAGCTGGAGCATGGTCAACCACTAGCTGCTAGTTTGGGGAAGGTGTTAAGTCCTTCAGTTGGAATTTATCTTGATTTGGGACAGTCACATGGTAATTTCGACCAAACGCTGACCGCATTGGCTAGTAACTTTGACCAAGTGTTGCGCTACAAACAGAAGCTCCGTCAGATTTTAACTTATCCAGTGATTTTATTGGTCTTTTTATTATCCTTGGTGGTGGGGATGGAGACCTATCTTTATCCGATTTTTCATGCTTTGTCGGCCGGACAAAAGGGAGGCCAAGGCACGGGAGAAAATCCTGCTCTCTTTTATTTACATGGCTTAGCTTTTCTCTTTGGCTTTGCCTTAGTCATGATTGTTGTTCTGATTTTCTTACTGAGGCGTTTAGCACCACTACAACGAATTCAAGTTGCCACTCGAGTGCCCTTTTTGGGATCGCTGATGCAGACGCTCTTAACTTATCTGTTAGCGGAACATCTGGGGATTTTGCTGTTAGCAGGGCACACATTACCGAATGTGATTGACCGTTTTGCGGCCTTATCCGCTAAGAAAAACGGTTTGGTTGTGGCAATTGCCAAACGAGCCCAAGACGCCGTGCAAAACGGTCAGACTCTGCAAAACTGGATTGGCAATCAGTCTTATTTGAAAAAGCCGCTAGCAACTTACTTAGATAGGGGCTTTACTGGTCCGGTACTCGGTACCTACTTGACTTACTATGCCAAAAGCGAATTTCAACGGTTTGACCGCCAAGTTAGCCGACTATTGGGTCTAATCCAACCACTCTTTTTTGCTCTGATTGGACTGACCATTGTTTTGTTATATCTTGCGATGCTATTACCGCTCTATAAAAATTTAGGAGGAATGTCGATATGATTCAAACATTCAATTTTGTTAAGCACACACAAACTGGAGCAGGCGGAAGGTCCCGTTTGTCGGGAAGGCCTCGGGATTACTGTCACCATCAGTCCCATCCGATGAACCAGACGATGCAGATTGGTTTATTCAACCAGCGATCCTTTTTTCAACCCCACAAACGTTTTTGGCTTAAACGTGAACATCGTAAAATTTGTCAATCAAAGGCTTGCTATGCAGCAGTCCGAGCGAAAAATCGGCGGATAGCGACGAAGAAAAACGGTTTCACATTGATTGAAGCGACGGTAGTGCTCTTCATTATTGGTCTGTTGATGTTACTGATTTTGCCGAACTTAACGCAACAACGAGATAAGGCGCAGCAAACCCATGCAAAGGCAATGGTCGCCACCGTACAGACACAGGTTGATTTGTACGTGAATGACCACCCGGAAAAGAAACAGGTGACAATGGATGATTTAGCAAAGGAAAATTATCTGACCAAGGAACAGCTTGAAAAGGTAAAGGCACTGAAAATTGTGATTGCTGGCCATGAAGCTAAAATTTAAATCCTTTACCTTGGTGGAATCCGTGATTGTCTTGAGCCTAGTAGCACTCTTGCTCGGACTTGGACTCGCCTTACGACCGAAGCAAAATCAGCAGAGTTTTGCAGATTTTCAACAGCAATTTGCTGCCCATTTTCAGCGAGCCCGCCTATTAGCACAAGCAAAAGGAGTTGAAAGTATTCTTGATTTTCAATCAAACCAGTTGGTGATTGGTCAAGCAGTGCTTTCTTACCCAGTAAAAAGCAAAGTTGAGCGGGCAACAAAAGTTGTGATCAAGCCAAGTGGCTACGTGGCCCCCGGTCATATTACCTGGCACCAGGGTCAGGGTACCTGGCGTCTTATTTTCCAATTTGGAGGTGGTACCTATCGTTTCGAGAAAGTCTAGAAAATCGTCAGGCTTTGCCCTTGTTGAGGGGATTATGGCGCTGACACTGATTACTAGTGTTGTCGTTTTCGAACTGGAAACATTGCGCAATTATCAAAAGAAGCAGCGAGAACTGATTTTACAGAATAAGGCGGCCAATCAGGAAAAACGAAAGGCTTTAGAGAGATGGCAGTCTTTTGTGGACCAAACACCAAAACCAAAGGAAGAGGGCACTCATGACGGCGATTCAAAGCAAACGTAGCCGGAGGGGGTTTACTATGGTGGAAGCAATCATGGCCCTCGTCGTGGCAGCGATGGTCTTTGAAGCGTTAATGATTATTTTGCCGCAAAGTAAAAAAGGGACGGTAAAAGATTTGCAAACTGATTTTCAGGCAGCTTTAACGCAGCTAGGTCGGCAAGGGTATCAACTTGATCAAGTTCAAGCACATGAAATTCAGCTGAAGAAGGCCATTGGCGATCCGGTTACGTTGAAAGTTGCTAAGCATGACTTAGTTTTGGATGGGACTCATCATGGTCGCGTGCTCTTGCTACACGGGATTGATGATTTGTTGGTCGATAATTTGGGAACCTATCAATTTTTGACCGTTTCTTCTCATGGACATGAGAAAGCGAGTGGTACACTTTTTTTACCCAAGACGAAACAGGTCGTTGTGGAAGAGGGGTAAAAGATGGCAAACAACCAGCTATACCAATACAAAAATCATCAGCCAGCCTACTTGCTGTTGCCGACCATCTTGGCATTAACTCTCATTGGTTTGATGTTCTTTTTGCAGACGAAAATTTTTCACGAAAAAATGCATAGTCAATTATTGTTGTTAGAAACGACGACCATCGATACAAGGCAAATTGAAGCGTCACGATTGTTTCATCAAAATAACCAACAAGCTGGCCAAATTCAGGGTGATTCTTGGTTAGTTGAACCGGGAAGAGGCCAGATTAAAATTATTAGTAAAAATCAGGATTATTGGCGACCACTTTTAACCCCTTAGCCTTGTCTAGACCAGCAAAAAGGGCTAAAATAAGACCATGATAAATCGACAAATTCCTGCATATTTTGAAAAAATTGATCAAGCCGTGGTGACGGTGAAGAATCAAGAAAAAATGACCAATCGAGCAGCCCTTGTCATGGCTTTGGAGAGGCTGAATAAAAAAGAAATTCTTAGCTCCGACCATGACCAGTTAGCTGATGACTCTAAAAAAGCACTGCAGTCCTTAGAGGAAATTGACTGGTCAAGCTTGCTTCTTAGTGACCAACGCAATATCTTACAACTTTTGGTTTTGAAAGCTGACCGAGAGGATAAAGTGCCAGCAAACCTTCAGTTAACCCCAGATGGTATTGGTTATCTTTTGGGCGAGCTGATTTACCAGACAGCTAATCCTAGTGAACAAATGAGTATCACTGACATGGCCGTTGGAACTGGTAACCTCTTATGGACAATTGTGGAAAGCTTTAGTCGCCATGACCTTCAAGGTCATCGCTTAACGGGGATTGATAACGATGAGGGGCAGTTATCCTTGGCTAGTGAGTTAGCGGTCGCGCTCAAGCAAGACCCAACACTTCTTTTTGGGGATGTTATTGGTCTTTCAGAAGAAGGGGAATCACCGGCCGATATTGTGGTTGGCGACTTACCAATTGGTTACTACCCCAGCAAGGCACCGGAAAACTTCGTCACGGCTTTTCCAGAACAAGATGGCCAATCTTATGCTCACTACCTGATGATTGAAAAGTCATTGGATTTGGTGAAGGATGATGGTTGGATTTACCTCATTGTGCCAAGTGATTTATTAACAGGACCACGATATGAGTCCATCCTGAAATTGTTCTCACAAAAAGCCCAGTTAAAGGCATTCTTGTCACTGCCGGCTGAGTATTTCCAAAATCAAGAACAAGCGAAAGCATTCTTGGTTTTGCGGAAGAAAGATGCGCTGCCAAAGCAAGAAGTTTTGATGGGACAGTATCCTTCCGTTAAGGACCAAAAGGCTTTGCAAGAATTTTTGCAAGATATTCAAGCCTGGGGTAAACTAAAGTAAGTTAGAAATGAATTAAAAAACAAAGATAGGTGGATTTTTTTCATGGCAAAGATTATGGCAGTGAATGCCGGTAGTTCTTCATTGAAGTTTCAGCTCTTAGAGATGCCACAAGAGCAAGTAATCGCCCAAGGGTTAATTGAACGAATCGGAATGGATGATGCCATTGTAACGATCAAGTTTGCGGCCAATGATCAAGCGGCCAAAAATGCTGACGTTGAGGTATCTGGTGACAAGGCTAAGTTTAAGACTGTTACCGCTATCAAGGACCACCAAGTTGCCATTAACTTGATGCTTGAAAAATTGTCAGAATTGGATATTATCCAAGACTTTAGCGAAATCGTTGGGGTTGGCCATCGCGTTGTTGCTGGTGGTGAATACTTTGATAAGTCTGTTTTGGTGAACGATGATGTCTTGGCTAAGATTGATGAATTAGCTGATTATGCACCATTGCACAACCCAGCCAACGCATTGGGAATTCGTGCCTTCCAAAAGTTGTTGCCAAACGCAACTTCTGTTGCCGTCTTTGATACCTCTTTCCATCAGACAATGCCAAAGGTGAACTACCTTTACTCATTGCCTTATGAATACTATGAAAAGTATGGCGCACGTAAGTATGGCGCTCACGGAACTTCACACCGCTATGTTGCTGGCCGCGCTGCTGACATCTTAGGTAAGGACTTGAAGGACTTGAAATTGATTACCTTGCACCTTGGTGCCGGTGCCTCAATTACGGCCGTTAAGGGTGGCAAGTCATTTGATACATCAATGGGCTTCACTCCATTAGCCGGTGTGACAATGGCAACTCGTTCAGGGGATGTGGATGCGTCATTAGTGAACTTTATCCAAACCAAGGAAAACCTGTCAAATGAAGAAATGTTGACAATCTTGAACAAGAAATCAGGATTGCAGGGAATTTCACAGGTCTCAAGTGATATGCGTGACCTCTTGGCTGCCCGTAAGGACAACGAACAGGCTGACTTGGCCATTAAGATTTTTGTTGATCGTGTTGTTCGCTATATCGGTCAGTACATTGCTGAAATGGGTGGAGCTGATGCATTGGTCTTCACTGCTGGAATTGGTGAAAACGCTGATTGGGTTCGAGAAGAAGTCGTTGACCGTCTGGGTTACTTTGGTATCGAAATTGATAAGGATAAGAACACTGGTTGTCGTGAAGAAGCAGATGTTTCAGCTGCCGATGCAAAGATTAAGACTTTGGTCGTACCAACTGATGAAGAATTGATGATTGCTCGTGATGTGCAAGAATTGATGGCTTAATTTTATTCTTACTTAATTAAGGAAAAACATAATGAGGACAGGTTACGCCTACTCTCGTTATGTTTTTTTAATTATATTTCCCTAAAAAGGGGAGTATACTAGGAGTTGCTGGTCAGACTCCTGTGTAAGTTGAGTCAACCGGACGAAATAAGATTGAAGATTGGAAACATTACTGATGGAATTTGAAAAACGTCGGCAATCGTCAAAGAAACGTAAAAAACATAGTTGGCGGTTCCGAATTATCATGATCCTATTCGTTTTGCTATTAGCAGTTGGTGGGGCCTTCTGGTTCAATCGCCAGGGATATCAGGCAAAGAATCCAAATGACACCGCAGTCACGATGGTGACGGTCAAGGACAAGGCGAGTGTTAAGGAAATCGGTGAGCAGTTGCAAAAAGAGGGAATTATCCGCAACAGTCACTACTTTGTTAGTTATGCAAATAAGTATGGGGCTAAAGATATTGCGGGTGGCACTTATCCGTTGTCACAGGTTCAAGATATTGCTGAGATTTACCAAGAATTAACAGAGGGAGCAGGGGCTGAACCGGTTTTGTCTTCTGGTTATACCTTTATTTCCAACACGAAGACTGCTGACCAAACGGCGCAAACGATTGCCGATGCTGCTGATGTGTCAAAATCTGATTTGTTAGCTGCTTATAGCGATAGCGATTTAATTGCTCAAGCTAAGAAAGAATATCCACAGTTGTTCTTAAATGCTAAGAGTGATCAAAATTTGTATGACTTTGTTTATCCAGGAATCTACCGCTTCAAGAAGGAAAAATCAGCCAAGGATTTGGTGATGACCATGTTGAAGCAGACAAATAAGACTTTAAAGCCTTATTATGCGCAATTAAAAGCTAATAAAATTCCGGCATCGACTGCCATTTTGCTAGCCGAGAATGGTGGTAAAAAAGAATTCGACCGCCGCTTAGCCTTTATTAAGAAAATCGCACCATACAGCCAGAGTCTTCAATCTCAGTATGGTATCTTGGCGTCAATTTCAATTGCGCAGGCTATCCACGAATCAAATTGGGACGATTCTGCATTGTCGACGAAGTACAATAACTATTACGGTGTGAAGACGGATGATACAACGGCTGGTAAATCAGTTGTTCTGCAGACCCAAGAGGTCGAAAACGGTCAAACAGTGACGAAGAATGCTCGTTTTGCAGTTTACGATTCTTATCAAGATTCCATGAAGGCCCACGCTAAGACGATTGCCAATGGTAATACTTGGAATGCCAATCAGTTTGCTGATGTTTTGGCGGCCAAAAATTACAAGGACGCTGCTCAAGCATTGTCAACTGACGGCTATGCCACAGATCCTAGCTATCCAAAGCTGATTATCCAGATTATTGAAAACTGGAACTTAGCTCAATACGATAAAAATTAACCTTTGAAAGCCTGCTTTGTCAGGCTTTTTATTATTTCATGAAATTTTTTTGTAAAAAATGTTGTGTAACCGTTTACATTCGTGTAGAATATAGCTTGTAAGATAAGTGAAAGGAACTTAAACATTATGAACTTTGCGATTTTAATTGCCTTGCTCCCAGCCTTGTTCTGGGGTTCAGTCGGGCTCGTATCAACAAAAATGGGCGGATCTGCCTCACAACAAACTTTCGGAATGTCAATCGGAGCATTGATTTTCGGAATGGTCACACTCTTTGGTTTCGTCATACCAAATGGCTTCTACCTTGGTTCTGAAATCTGGGTTGTTGGTATCCTGTCAGGATTGGTTTGGGCTCTTGGAATGGTTTTCCAGTTCTTGCTCTTCAAGGAAATGGGTGTTTCATTGGGAATGCCTTTGTCAACTGCCGGCCAAATCATCATGAATGCCTTGTTGGCTGCCACTCTCTTGGGAGAATGGAAGAACGCAGCTATGTGGATTGTTGGGGTTATCTCAATCGCTTTGGTTGTGACTGGTGCAACCTTTATCTCAAAGCCAGATAAAACAGCAGCAACGCCTTCAAAGATTGATGCTAAGGGAATTTTCTACTTGGTAATGTCAACTGCAGGCTTCATGCTCTACTTCGTTTTGCCTAACTTCTTGTCAAAGATTGGTTACATTTCAGATAACATCAAGTCTGCTGGCCATGGTTTGAACTATATGACGGCTATCGTTGGTCCTCAGGCCATCGGTCAGGTAATTGGTTCATTGATTATCGTGCTCTTCGTCTTCCGCGAAGGAAAGCAAATGTTCTCAAAGCCAACTTGGAAGAACTTGGTAACTGGTTTGGTTTGGGCCGTTGGAAACATTTTCATGTTCATTTCATCTGCTAACCCAGCTGTTGGTCAAACAATTGCCACTGCTTTGTCACAGTTGAGTATCGTTGTTGGTACCTTTGGTGGTATCTACATCTTGCATGAAAAGAAGACTTCTACTCAAATGAAGTTTATCATTGCCGGAACTCTCTTGGTTTTGGTTGGTGCCATCTTGATTGGTAACATCCATTCCTTCGCATAATTTATTAACTCATCATATAAGTAACATAATATAAATCAAAAAGGCGGGCACTTCCATTTGGAAGGACCCGCCTTTTACTTTGCTAATTTTATCTTAACGTCAGAAAAAAACCACTCAAACTGAATTGAGTGGTTTTCTTGCTTAGTCTTGCTTTGCCTTAACAGACAAAATTTCAACCTGAATTTCAACATTGTTAGGCAATGGCACTTTAACAGTGTCACCCTTATGCTTGCCAAGCAAGGCAGCAGCCATAGGTGATTCGTTTGAAATCTTACCCGCCATTGGGTCCGCTTCAACGGAACCAACGATGGTATAGGTTTCGGGATCTTCATCGGGAAGTTCCTTAAAGGTTACTTCCTTACCCAATGTCACTTCGTCGCTGTCAGAGTTGTCAGCTGAAATAATTTCAGCGTTTTCAATCATCTTGCGAACGGTAACAATCCGTCCTTCAACAAAGGCCTGCTCGTCCTTTGCTGATTGGTATTCAGAGTTTTCAGACAAATCCCCGTATGAACGTGCGATTTGAATGCGGTTAGTAATCTCTGGACGTTGCTTGGTAATTAAGTCATCAAGCTCCGCTTGCAATTTGTCACGGCCTGCAGCCGTCATTGGGAATTTCTTTTCTTCCGCCATGGTTCTCTTCCTTTCAGTGCCATGTAGCACAAAAAATACAGCACGTTGAATATATCACGGTCCTAGCCTCGGCGCAAGGCTTGTCGTCGATTCTTTTTAAAGGATGCATAGGCAGCGATTAGAAGTACTGTTAGCATTGATAAAAAGAGACCGGGCACGAGCAGTGGTGGTGTATAAGTTAAGGTTAAGCGATGTTTACCAGGGGTTGTCGGAATGGCAATCAGTCCTTGGAGCACCGTCTTTGTTTTCACCACCTTGCCGTCAACCTTGGCCTGCCAACCTGATGCAGCCGGAATACTAGTCATAATTAAGGGCTGGTCGGCTGTTGTGACAATCGTACCACTAATTTTGCGCGAATTGGCCTTTTTAATGGTAAGCGGATGTTGTTTTAGTTTGGCTAGGTCTTGGTTAACGGCTTGCTGATCGAAGTAGTAGATGGCGAAGTCGTCGAGGTAACGTGAATTAGCCCCGTCATTTAAGGTAATTGTTAAGATTTGAGGCTGGTCCTTCTTGTTGGTATTAAGATTGAGGGCCACGGTATGGTCGTACGAGCTTGACTGGGTCAAGAGTTTACCATTTAGTCGAAGATCGACTGAATCAAGGTTGATTGCGCCACCAATATTAAGGTAGTAAGAATCATTAGTTGTTGGCGTGTAGGCCAGGGTCAAAACGGCCTTCTTATGTTTATTGATTTTTTGAATTGTTCCCCCCGTTAAATCAGCCGTCGTTGTCAGATTTTCGGTGTTAAGAACCTGGAAAGGTTCTCTGTAAAGTAATTGTTGGTTTGGCTGTCCTGCGAGGTAGGTGAGCAGGTTCGCCTGGTTGACCAATGGGTAACGAACGGATAGCGGAGTGGTCAATGCCTGATTTGAAGCGGCGTAAGCAAGGCTAAGTGCCGTTGGATTTTTCTTGAGAGCCCAGTTCTTGCCACTAGCGACAGTCTTTTGTCGATCGTAGTCGGGACGGTTACTCTGCTTTAAATAGGCGGAACTGGTGCTTAAATGACCAGTTGTTTGGATAAAGTATTTAAAGGCCAGCAGTGAATCTGTAATGGTTGTCCCATTGTCGTAAGCAATTTTTGAATCGCCTTCGATTTGGCCAATATTTTGGTAAAACAAAGCAGTAGTGGCGGGAAGCAGTGATGAAAAGTGGCTACCAGCCCTAAAGTTGGCCGAAAAGCCATCGTTATAGGTCCGACTGAGGCCTTGGCTGATGCGATACCAAGAGTCATCGTGCTGAGTGGCTGCCTTGGAGACTGCTGTCAGTCGCGTGACGCCAGCCTCATAGGTGGCCTTTGTTAGGTAGGAAAGGTGGTTTAACGTCTTGCCGGCATTGAAAATCAGATAGCCGGTGGTCACAATTAATAGAAGCAACATCTTCACTTGACTGCCATCCATCACAATTAAAATCAGGATGGTTAACAGATAGCCAAAGAGAAAGCCGAGGAGGGCGTTCTTGTCCAGGTAAGTCACCTTCAGTAGTTGGTCAGCCCCCCAGATGGTCAACGCTAAAACAGCTATTAGGTAAAAAGCACGGGCAAATAGGCTGGGTTGCCAATCTGGTTCAAAACCTTTGGCAGCGAGAACAATTAAAAAGAAGGAAATTAAAAAGGAGAAGCGGGCAGGGTACCAAACGGGGTATTGCCCACCATGGAAAAGTAAAATGAGTGGTGCAAAGGTTGTTGCTAAAATTAGGACAATTAAAATCAGGGCAGCCATCAGTTTTTCACGAAGTAAAAACTTCTTGCTAGCAAAAAAGGCCCAGAGGGCAATTAAAATTAATGGCGCCACTAAAAAATTAGCCTGGCCGGTTTGCATTTGATCAAAATCAAAGGAACCGGGCATTAATTTGAAGAATAATAACAGCGGGTTATTATCAAATTTGAATAACCAGGTCGAATTATGGGTTGTCTTCCCCATTTTCAGCTGAGCGTAGGTTGGTAGCCAGAGCCATGCAGTTAAAAAGATACTTAAGATTCCTGATTTCACCAATGTAAAAATGATTTTTAGTCGGTCTTTGATTTGACCATCAAGCAGGCGAAAGGGGACATAAAGAAATAAGAAGAGTCCCACCATCCAGGCAATGTAATAATTGGTGATAATTGTTGCCACCAACATCGCTAAAAACGCACCAGAGCCCTTGTGGGCCAGGAGGCGTTCTAATGAAAGGATGAGGAGGGGGAGGATGGCGGCAGTGTCTAACCATAGTAGGTTTAAGTCGTTAGCAATAAACCAGGCCGAGAGCGGGTAATTAATGGCGAAAATCAGAATCCAATAACCGGACAGCCAATTCATCTTTTTAATTAAAAGAGCCATCGAGAAGCCGGCTAAACCAATTTTTAATACGGTCACGACTAAAATCCAAACGGGCATGGTTTTGGTTGAGGCCAATAAAAAGAGCAGGTTAAATGGTGACATTAAATAATAAGACCATTCACCAACCATATCGCCGCCAATTCCAGATGAAAAAGAATAAAAAAAGGCAGAGGGGTCGGATAGGAGCGTATGTTTAAATTGGACAAAGTAATCCAGATATTGTTGACCTAAATCGACCGTTAAAATCGTCGAAGAACCAAAGGGGGTCATCCCGCGACCAGCAAAATAAGCAGTCATTAAAATGACTGGGAGAAGGAAGGAAAGTGTGACCGGTGAAAAAAGGTATTTTTGAGCGATTTGTCTGTAATTATTCATGCCTCTAGAATAACAAAATTCGATTGAAATTTAGCGATAAATTCGCTTTTTATGGTAAAGTAGAGAGAATCATAATGAACATAGATGGAAAGAATTCTAATGAAGCGCAATCCTTACCTTGAAGACCGTGATAAAAATGACGCCAGAGCAAACTTGCCGGCCCGGCTAAAGTTACTCTTAGGTGTTGTCATTGCTTTAACAATGGCATTGATTATTCAATTGGCCTTTCTGACAATCAAACAGGGACCAGCCTTTGAAACTGAGGTTAGCAAGTCCGATGAAACCGTTGAATTAGGCAGCGCGCAGCGTGGCCTGATTTATGACAGTACCGGGAAAGTTATTACCGGTAATAAGCCCGAAGCGGCCGTTACCTATACTAGAGGGAAGACAACAACCTCGTCTGAAATCGCTAAAACGGCTAAGATTTTGTCAAAGTACATTTCAATCGATACTAGTCGTTTAAGTGATCGGGCGAAGGCTGACTACTATCTCGTAACAAATTCAACGGAAGCAACAAAAATTCAAACGAAGTTGCAAAAGCAATATGGGAAGACCGCTGATAGTTGGTCGACTACTCAATTGAGTACTTATCAAGCGCAGTACGTGATGAATCATAATCTGGATAAGGATATCGATGCCAATCAGGCGATGATTTTCCAAAAGATGTCCGGAGCCTACGCACTATCGACAACCTATATTCAAGAGTCAGGTGTTTCCGACAAGGCGCAAGCCGAGATTGGTGAACGGTTGTCTGATATGCCAGGAATCAAGATTGGTGAATCTTTCTCTCGTGACTATCCTGAAGGAAATGATTTCGAACCAATGGTTGGGACGGTTACTAATGAGTCAACTGGTTTGCCTGAAGACCGATTGCATACACTTTTGGCCCAGGGTTACTCACAGAATGAACCCGTCGGTAGCTTTGCCCTTGAAAAGCAATATGAATCGCTATTGAAGGGGTCACCATCGCAAACAGTGATTTCAACAATGAATGGTGTCAAAAGTTCTGACATTAAGTATGAGGGTCAGGCCGGTGACTCATTGAAGCTGACGATTAATTCCGCTTTCCAAAAGAAAGTGCAACAGATTTTGGAAGATAATTTACCTAGTGGTGATGTACAGGGGGCTTATGCAACTGTTATTAATCCTTACACCGGTGCAATTTATGCCATGGGCGGGGTTAGTCGTGATAGTAAGACCGGGACAAAGACGGCTAATCCATTAGGAAACATTAATGCTGCTATCGTCATGGGGTCAGTTGTTAAGCCAGCTATTTTGGCTACTGGTTTCCAAAAGGGTGTGGTCACACCAACGAACAATACGATGTATGATCAGGCGATTAAAATTCAAGGAACGCCAAATATTACTTCATACTGGAACCAGGGTGGAAGTCCGGTTGCCGTTGATGCGCCAACTGCCTTGGAGCGGTCTTCGAACACTTACTTTGTTCAATTGGGAATGAAAATTGGTGGTCAGACTTATTATCCAGGTGAACAGTTGAAGCTTCGTTCCGATGCTTTCCAAACGTTGCGCAATGGTTTGGCTCAGTTTGGATTGGGAACGAAGACAGGAATCGATATCGACGGTGAAACGGCCGGCTATCGTGGTCCAACAACCGGTGCCAATATTGGAAAATATTTGTACGAGTCCTTCGGACAGTATGATTCCTACACAACGATGCAGCTAGCTCGCTATGTTTCAGTGATTGCCAACGGTGGTTACTTAGTCCAGCCACACTTGGTTGGCTCGGTCTTGCAAAGTGATGTTTCTGGTAAAAACCAAAAGACCGTTTGGACGGCACAACCAGAACTCCAAGGCCAAGTTTCTTTGACGACTGACCAGTGGAACGTCATTAAGAATGGAATGTACCGAGTTGCCAATGGTTCGGATCCACATAACACGGGATCTAGTTTGCACGGTCTGTCACCCGAGGTCTACGCTAAGACGGGTACTGCCGAAACAACAACGAATGGTCATTCGACTTATACTGAGTCGATGGTGGCCTATGTTCCTGGACAACCATTTGCCATGTCCTTGGCTATTCCAGGGTTGAATTCCTACTTGGATGGAACCAATGGTCGGATCTCAAAGGAAATCATTAATGCCTTCTGGGATACCGTTATGAATAAGCCAAGTTAAAATCAGTTAAAAAACGATAAACGTCAAAAAAACCAGTACTGAAATTTTCAGTACTGGTTTTTTATGTTGCAATGATTAATTAGTCGTTCGCATTTGGTTTGATGCCGTACAAATCAATTCGATACTCTGTAATTTGTAGACCGGTTGCAGCCTCGGCAGCCTTGATCAGGGGCGCAGGGTCAAAGTTGGCTGCATCGATAATCTCGTTGGTCTGCGTATTAATGACATGATAGTGGGGATGAGAGGCAGCATCGTAGTGACGCTTACCGTCTGAGATTCCCTCAATCACGACGACTAATTTAGCATTAACAAATTTTTCCAAAGTATTGTAGACGGTTGCTAAAGAAATATCTGGCAAGTCATTATGAATCATTTCCGCCGTAGGGTGGGTGTCATGACTCATCATGTACTCTAGCAAGGTCAACCGTTGATTAGTTGCCTTAAGTTTGTGTTCCTGTAAAACGGATTTCAGCTGATCAAGCATATTTTCCCCTCCTAATGTATCGAATACATTACGATTATAACATGTGATTAGAACAATTCAAAGACTTCTTGACAAATATTTTAGAAGTTATGGCTTTACACTGGGATTATTCTTAACTAAATAATTAAATAAGAATAAAAAAGTCATTAATGACTTAGAAAAGATAGTTATCAGAACTACATAATTGCTTGACAAACGTAAAGGAAGCTGATAAACTATATTAGAACCATTCTTAATTAAGGAGGATTATTGAGAATGAAAAAGAAGTCATTAATGGCCCAAAACAATTTGGTTCGTGCGGGCGTTATGGGAGGCAACGATGGGATTCTGTCGGTTGCCGGTATCATTATTGGAGTGGCCGGTGCGGGCCAAAGCCTGACGGCAGTGATGCTGTCAGGCTTTGCAGGAACCCTGGCTGGCATGGTCTCGATGGCCATGGGTGAGTATGTCTCGGTTGAATCATCGAGAGATGCTCAGGACCGCGCTCGTAAAGAAGAATCGAAGGTGTTAGACCAAGATTACAACAAAGAATTTAATTTTGTCAAAGACAAGTATCAAGCTGATGGCATTTCAGCTGAAATGGCTTTGCAGGCGACAAAAGAAATGATGGCAAAGGATCCTTTAGAAACATTGGTACGTGAACGGTTTGGTTTTTCGCTAAACTCCAAGGTTTCTGCTGGTGGTGCCGCTATCGTCTCTTTTTTCGCCTTCCCAACCGGAGCAGCCTTTCCAATGACGTTGATGGGCTTAGCAAAACCAGAGTGGCGAATTGCAGCAACCTTTTTAGCAGTCTTAGTGGCATTGTTAATCACGGGTTATTTAGCAGCCGTGATTAATGGTGCTAACCGCATTCGAGGTGCCTTACGAAACCTTGTATCCGGCATTTTAACGATGGCTGTGACGCTGGCAATTGGCTCACTCTTTCGCTAATGGGGGAGAAAAAAGATGAAAAATGTTTTAAGTATGGTGAATGACCGCCGTGAGGAAAAAAAGAGCGGTCAAACAATGGAAGAACGGTTGAATGCGATTCGAGCAGGAATCTTGGGTTCAAACGACGGTATTCTAACTGTTGTTGGGGTCGTTTTCTCAGTTGCAGCAGCGACAACGAATCGGCTTGTGATTGTCATTGCGGCGCTATCAGATCTATTGGCCTGTGCCTTATCGATGGGGTCGGGGGAATTTGCGGCTGTTTCTTCACAATCAGATAGTGAACGGGTGGCTGTTGGCCGAGAACGCGAAGCATTAAAGGAAAACTTTGATGAACAGATTGCAACGGTCCAAGCTTATTATGAAGACCGAGGTGTGACCGCCGAAACGGCCAAGGCCATCGCGGTCGAATTATTAACGCAGAAACCATTGGAAACAATTTTGTCCGTCAAATATGATATGACCCTTGGTCATTATGTTTCACCAGTTGAGGCTTCTTTTGCCTCAACGTTTTCGGCGGCGCTTGGTGGGGCTTTACCACTGTTAGCGCTGCTGTTATCACCAATGAAGTACCAATATATTGCGGCTATTTTGGCCACGGTTGTCGCAGTTTCTTTGACGGGGCTGATTTCGGCTTGGTTGTCGAAGGGAATGGTGAAGCGAGCAGTGATTAGAAATATTTGGATTGGGCTCTTAACGATTGCAATTCATTTTAGTATTGGTAAGCTGTTTTAAGACAAATCAGGATAAAAGTGGTCTAACTGAATTTTTTTAAAAAAGCCTTGGCTTAATGCTGAAAAAAATTTATAATGTAGGTGAAGTTTCGTTATTGCAAATCGAAGTTATTTTAACGGAGGATGAAAATGAAAGTTGTTGTTGTTGGTGCCTCTCATGGTGGTCACGAAGCCGCTCATGAAGCTTTAACTCGTTGCCCAGATGCGCAAGTGACTGTTTATGAAGCAGGCAACTTTGTGTCCTTTATGTCTTGTGGTATGGAATTATTCTTGGAAGATAAGGTTACGGACCGCGACGATGTTCGTAATTTTAAGCCAGCTGACTTAGAAAAGTTTGGTGGCAAAGTTTTGACGCAACATGAAGTGACCGGAATTGATACGGACGCCAAGAAGGTGACTGTTAAGAACTGGGCGACCGGTGAAGTTTTGGAAGATTCATACGATAAGTTGATTTTGTCTTCTGGTGTTACGCCAGCGACAATTCCAGTTCCCGGTGCTGATTTGGATAACATTTATCTGATGCGCGGTCGTGATTGGGCAACCAAGATTTATGATAAGTTGCATGACGATGCCGTTTCTTCCGTTGTCGTCGTTGGTACTGGCTACATCGGGATTGAAGCCGCTGAAGTTTTTGCCAAGGCTGGCAAGAAGGTCACGGTTATTGACTTGATTGACCGCCCATTGGGAAACTACCTTGACGCTGAATTGGCTGAAAAGGTTCGAGTTGAATTGGAAAAGAACGGAGTGAACTTACACCTCGGTCATACGGTTGCTGCCTTTGAAGGCGATGGAACTTTGGCAAAGGTCAAGGACGATGCTGGCCAAGTGTTTGACGCTGATTTGGCCATTGTTGCGGCTGGTGTTAAGCCAAACACGAAGTACTTGCAGGGAACGGTTGACTTGGACCAACGCGGTTGGATTAAGACAGACCCATACTTGCGGACTTCTGCTAAGGATGTCTATGCCATTGGTGATGCCATCTTGCCACTCTTTGCGCCAGCTGGTCAACCAGCACCCATTGCTTTGGCCTCAACTGCTCGTCGTGAAGCACGCTATGTGATTGAAACGATGACGATGGACAAGCCGGCGCGTTCATTTGCTGGTGTCAATGGTTCATCTGCTTTGCCAGTCTTCGACTATAACTTGGCAACAACTGGTGTGAACGCCAACAACGCCGCCAAGATGAACTTAGAAATTGCTTCCTCATTGTATGAAGCGACCATCCGGCCTGAATTCGTCAAGGAAGGCAACCCAGAAATTAGTGTGAAGTTAATTTTCAACCCCAAGACACATGCAATTTTGGGTGGCCAGGTCTTGTCAAAGGCTGATGTTACTGCTCATGCCAACACGATTGCCTTGGCAATTAAGGGTAAGATGACCTTGGAAGATTTGGCCGAAGCCGACTTCTTCTTCCAACCTGGTTATGACCGGCAATGGTCTGTTTTGAATTTGGCGGCTCAGACCGCCTTGGGTCAAATCCCATCTGTTTAATTTTTAAAAATTGCGCTTTTTAACTTAAAAAGACCTCAAACTGTGAGGTCTTTTTGCTTGTAATTATGGCATAATAGGATTTATGAAAAAACGTTTAAAAAAAATCTGGGCCTACCTAGACCGTCGTTTCCGAGTCGATGCCCTGGTGACTTATTTTGCTCGTGCGCAGTTAACGCTAGTTGGGCCAACCTTTGCCTACTACGTAGTGTTAACATTGATTCCACTGCTGATTATGTTTGTGTTGACGATTGCGGCATTGAATTTAAAAACCGAACACGTTGTGCTGGTTTTGGCGCAGATGTTGCCATCCTCAATCGCCAATTTCTTAACACCAATTGTCAATTCGGTTGCCCATACGAATACGAAATCTTATCTTTCCTTTTCACTGATTTTTATTGTTTGGACATTATCGCAAGTTTTGGCTGTTTTGCGTAGTACCTTTAATAAAATTGCCGACAAGGAAGAGGTCGGTTTGCCGATTCTGTCAAGGCTATGGGCCTTTTTATGGTTGTTAGTGATGTTGGTCAGCGTTGCCGCTATCATCTTGATTGGTAATGTTATGACGCTGCTGATTAACCACTGGACCGGAATTGTGATTGCTTCACCAACGCGCTGGCTGGTCATTATTGGCTTGTGGATATTTTTAATTTGGGTGAATTACAGACTACCGGTGAAGGCTGCTCGGCCATCCTTTTTAGCAGCAATAGTGGGGACTTTGATTGACCTATCATTATTGATGCTTTTAAACCGAGTGTTTGTTTGGTTCGCTAATGTCCAGTTCCATCGGTCTGGTGTTTACCAGTCCTTGGCTTCAATTGCCGTCTTTTTAATCTGGTTGGACCTTTTGGCAACGATTTTGGTTGTGGGCTTTGTTTTGATGACGTGGTTAACGGAATTCCCATTTTTTAGCAAGGATGACAAGGAGAAGGAGGAAGAAAATGTTTAATCAACAGGATTTTCTCGTTTTTGATGATTTAACTTTGGCTGGACGGATGGATAAAATTCGCTCAATTATTGATCCCAAGTTTGAGGCCTTCGCTGATTTGGCATTACCGATTTTAAAAGAGGATGGGCAAGACTGGTATGCACACGTTGCCAAGCATAAGATGCGCAAAACCAACGCCCCGGATAACACCTGGGTAGCCTTTGCCCCCAATAAGCGGGGTTATAAGATGATGCCTCATTTCGAGTTGGGCTTGTGGGCGGATAACCTGTATTTGTACTTGGCCGTTGAGGAAAATATGAAGCCAAAGGACTTGACAGAGATGATGCCAAAGCTACGGGCTGCGGCTGACCAAGTGACTCAGTTACCAAGTGAGTACTGCCTATCATTAAACCACATGGTGAATGAAAATCAGGAATTGGCCAGTTATGCCAATGCAGTCGATCGGTATGAAAAGGTTAAAGCCGCTGAAGTTTTGGTTGGCCTGAAGATACCGGCTGATTCACCACTAATGGGTCAGGAGAAGCTGACAGAGACGTTAATCCAAGCGCTAAAGACACTACTACCAATTTACGAAAAGTTACGCTAGGGGTCAATTAAGGCTGTTGGAAGATTAAGAAAAAACAGGTACTTTGCTATAAAGCGAAGTACCTGTTTTTTTATGTGAAATAGTTAGTCGGGAGTAGCGGTTAGATCCATCAACTGCAGGGTCTGCGCTTGATTGATTTCATGGTAGAGCTGGTCACCTAAAGCGGGTGAAATCGCTTTTTTCTCTAATTCGGTGGTGACAAAACGGTATTCATGGCCAAATGCCTGAATATAGGCTTCGGCCGGAACCGTCACATCAACGTGCTGGTAATCGTGCGCAACTAAATCAAAGAAACGGTCTAAAAGAGTTCTGACCTGGTCGATATTGGTAGTCTCTTGACCACTAATCATCTGTTTGGCAAGGTGTTGGGCAAGCAATTGGTCAGCATAGTTTTGGGTATCAGCGTTTAAGGCCCAAACAGCGTGACGATTATCACGGAAGTTAGCGATAATTTGCTGCTGTTCGGGGTGCGTTTTCAGGAATTCTTGCTGATAGCGGGCACGTTGCTTACGAGTAAAAGTTCGTGTCTTGGTATGGAAACGAATCTCGCTTTGCAGTCTACGCATCTTGCGAATGAAGTTCATCACTGGGTGGCGTTTGGTAGCTGGATTAATCAGGCCTCGCTGGATGATTTTAGAATAAATGGCAATCGTGTTTTCATCGAAATGCTGTTGGATATGGTCGGAGTCCATGTAGTTATTCAATTCATCGAAGACTTCACTGACTAATGGTAAGACGTCCTTTGTAAAATCAGCCTGGGCCAGCCGACGACCATTGGTAAACTTTTGGGTTTGCAAGGTTTGACTGAGCGCTTTTTTGACGGCGTGCTTTGCTGATGATTGTTCGACGGCAATGATGGCGGTGTCAATCATTTGCTTGCGTACCTGGTCGAGTTCCTCTGGACTAAAGTCTGCCGTTTCCTTTTGCAGCAAAAGTGGCAGGGCTACGCTGGCAACTGCCAGAGAAATTAGGATGACGAGGGTGGCCACAATTTGAATTTCATCTAAGAAGGGCAGGGGTCGACCGTTAACTTTGGCTGGCAATGACATTGCCAAGGCCAGGGTAACGGCCCCATGTACGCCTGAAAGGCCGAAGAGACGGGCTCGAATCCGACGGTTTTTTGTACGTTTTTTACCGAAAAATTCAGTTAGGTTTTGATCATTTTGGAAGGTCACCCAAAGAAAGCGGCCTAAGAACATCGCCAGGTAGATGGCAGCAGCTAAAGCGATTAAAATCAGGGAACTAATCCAGCCAAAGTGGGTCATTGTTTTGAAAATGGCCGGCAGTGCCAGCCCTAAAATCACAAAGACAATCCCATTTAAAACGGTGGTTGTGGTTTGCCAAATGGTGACGGTCACGATTTGGCTCTCGGTGGCGATTAGTTGCAGTTTTGAATGCTCCCAGTTATGGACTAAGCCGGCTGCGACCACGGCCAAGATACCAGAGGTGCCAAGGTGCTCGGCAACAATGTAAATCACAAAGGGGTTAAAAGGTTTAAGGGGATGGTCGTTGCCTTAGCAGAGGTTGCGTGGAAGTTTAAATACATCCGTAAAGCGACAACAAGGAGGGAAAGGAGCCCACCGACTAAAAGCCCACCGATTGCTACGAATAAGAAATAGCCAATTCCGTTTATAGGCGACAGTGAACCTTTTTCGAAAAATGATAGGGCTAAATCAAGTAAAACAATCCCGGTCGCATCATTAAAGAGAGATTCTAGTTCCAGTGATTGATTTAAACCTTTAGGCATCGTTAAGCCATTGGTCATCGACTTAACAGCCACGGCATCTGTTGGGACCACGATGGCAGCCAAGGCAATCGTAAGCGCCAGTGGCCACTTAGTGGGAAAGTTAGCGTTGACTAAAGCGACTAAAACGACTGTAAAAAGCGCCAAAACGACTGATAGTTGGATAATAGTTTTGGCGTGTTTTCGAATGGTATTGTAGGGGTGGCTTTGCCCCTCTTGAAACATGATGGGGGCAATAATCAAGAATAAAAAGAACTCGGAGTTGATTTGAAAGCCGTGAAAGATTGGTAGGATGGAAAAGAGGGCACCAATTGCCATTAAAATTAGTGCTTCTGGAACACGTTTGATAAAGGGTTGAACAATGTTGGCCGCGACAACGGCCCCCACGAGCAAGGCGATGATCAGTAAAATCGACATGTATTTCTCTTTCTCATAAATGGATTGACCATGAAAAGGTCTTCTTCCTAATAATTATAGGGCTTTCCAGATTATGAGGCAAGCGTTCGCCTTTTCACATCCGCTTACTATCTTTTATCTCATTTTTTAGTTATAATAGCATTATTGTTAATTCTATATTAATAAATTTTTAATAAAAGGTAGGTGCCTCATGGCTGCAATTCCACGTCTTTATGAAACATTCCAACCCGATCATTACGATTTGTTTTTGGATATCTCACGCGAAAATAAGTTGATTGTTGGAAAAACGACGATTACGGGTCACGTCACGACGACTGATTTAGCATTACACCAACACGACTTAGTGGTGGAGACATTGAAGGTCAATGGCCAAGCGGTCGACTTTACAATGGATAATGACCAGGATCAAGTGACTTTTAAGGCCGATCAGGCCGGTGAAATTGAAGTTGAGGTCACCTACCACGCACCATTAACGGACAATATGAATGGGATTTACCCATCTTATTACAACGTCGATGGTCAGGCCAAGCAATTGGTTTCAACACAATTTGAAACTTACTTTGCCCGTCAGGCCTTCCCAAGCATTGACGAACCAGAAGCAAAGGCAACGTTCTCTTTGGCCATTAAGTTTGATGAAAAGCCAGAGGAATCAGTTATTTCAAACATGCCAGAGCAAAAGGTCGAAGAGGGTGTGCATTACTTTGACAAGACGGTCAAGATGTCCACTTACCTCTTAGGCTTTGCCTTGGGTGACTTGCAGAGCAAGAAGACCAAGACGAACTCTGGGGTTGAAATCGGAGTGTTTGCCACGAAGGCACACCCTGCCGATAACTTGGACTTCTCACTTGATATCGCAAAGCGGTCAATTGAATTCTTCGAAGACTTTTACCAAACACCTTATCCATTGCCACATTCTTGGCAAGTTGCTTTGCCTGATTTTTCAGCCGGCGCCATGGAAAACTGGGGCGTTGTGACTTACCGTGAAGCTTGCTTGCTTGTTGATCCAAAGAACTCTTCAACGGCAACGAAGCAATACGTGGCCACTATCGTCGCCCATGAATTGGCTCACCAATGGTTCGGTGACTTGGTCACCATGAAGTGGTGGGATGAGTTGTGGTTGAACGAGTCCTTTGCCAACATGATGGAATACGTGGCAACGGACTTCTTGGAACCCGATTGGCATATCTGGGAATCCTTCAACGCCGTCGAAGTTCAAAAGGCCTTGCAGCGTGATGCCATCTTGGGCGTTCAACCCGTTCACGTCGAAGTTAAGCACCCAGAAGAAATTGATGCGCTCTTTGATCCTGCCATTGTCTATGCCAAGGGTGGTCACTTATTGGTCATGGTGCGTGCCTTGATTGGTGATGATGCCTTGCGTAATGGTTTGAAGGCATACTTTGCCAAGAAGAAGTACAGCAATGCGACCGGGGATGACCTTTGGGCTGCCCTGGGTGAAGCTTCTGGCAAGAACATTGGCGAAATCATGCATTCTTGGTTGGAACAACCGGGTTACCCAGTTGTGTCCGTCAAGGTGGAAGATGGTCGCGTCAAGGTTAGCCAAAAGCCATTCTCAATTGGTGGTGACAAATCAGCTGTGCCAAATGCCGACAGCCGCATTTGGCAAGTGCCGTTGGCCGCTTCTGCTGCCTCAGCTCCTGATTTATTGACGACTGAAAGCATGGACTTGGGTGACTACGAAACATTGAAGCGTGAAAGCAATGGCGCCTTTACCTTGAATGTTGGCAATACCGGCCACTATATCGTGCAATACGATGACACACTTTTGGCCGAACAAGTGGCCAACTTGGAAAAGGCAAACGCCATTTCACAAGCCCAATTCTTGCAAAATAACTTGTTGTTGGCCCAAGCTGGTCAAGGATCCTTTGCTGATTTGCTTTGGGTCTTGCCAAAGTTGGCGGACTCAACGTCTGAATTGGTTCAATCACTGATTTATCAAGTCATTGGCCAAGTCAAGGCCTTTGCAACAGATGGATCTGCTTTGGAAAAGAACTTGAAGACCTTTGTTGGTGACCTTTCAAAGCAACAGTTAGCCCGCCTTGGCTTTGACAAGCGCGACGGCGAAAGTGTTGACGATGAAATGGTGCGTGCTGAAGTGCTGTCAGCAGCCCTCTTTGCCAAGAATGCTGACTTGGTTGCCCATGACCATGAAGTCTTTGAACAGGCTGGTGGGGATGTGACGAAGTTGCCAGCCAATGGCCGCGCAGTTGTCTTGAAGAACGAAATTCAAAACTTCAACACGCAAGAAAAGTTCAACCAATTCTTGACGGATTATCAAAAGACGGCAGAGGCTGCTTTGAAGTCTGATTTGGAAGCCGCTTTGGTAACGAGCCAGGATGAAAATCAGTTGGAGACGCTGGTTGCTAACTACCAGAATGCCGACGTGATTAAGCCACAAGACCTCCGTGGTTGGTTCCAAGGCGTTTTGGGCAACGACAAGGGTCAGCCTTTGGCCTGGGACTGGGTAAAGAATAACTGGGAATGGTTGGAAGACCGCCTTGGTGGTGACATGTCCTTCTCATCTTACGTGACGGTGATCTCACGGATCTTTAAGACGGCGGAAAACTTGGCTGAATTCAAGGCCTTCTTCACGCCTAAGTTGGACCAACCAGGTTTGGCCCGCGAAATCGTGATTGACCAAGCGGTGATTGAAAACCGGATGAAGACGATTACTGACCAAACAGCTGACGTTGACCGTGCCTTGGCTTTGTTGGCACAGAAGTAAGCTGTTAATGGTTGGTTGCTACTCAAGAATCATTTGGGCTCGTGATTGAGCGGTTTGGCTCCTCGATATAGTTGGTCCGCTTTTGTAGCTACAAATGATTATGGGTTGCTCTTGATCAGCGAAAGTAATTTAATTAGTAAAAAACCAGCTTCTCATCATTTGAGAAGCTGGTTTTTTTCATTTATTTTTGATTCTTTTTAGCCATCTGCTTGATGGCTTGTCCCAAAATGATTTTTTGAAGGAAATTTGCCTTCTTATCAGCCGCAATGTGCAGACCGTTATTGAATTCAACCATTAGATGCCACTTATGACCTTCGATGATTTCTTTTGGTGCATTTTCAGGCAGAAAGACACCAAGTTTCACTTTCATACCGTTGGGCTTATTTTTCAACTGGTGCATCCCAATTATCTTAGTATCTGCCATAGTGTCTGCTAACAGGGTTTGGCCAAGCATGACCATGGTAGTGTCACTGTCGGTTGGGATGGGTTTTTGAATGTGGTCACCAGGAACGAGGTGCAAGTATGATGGCTTCCGATACATCCCAAAAGTCTCAACGATTGTTTGTGTCCCACCTTTGCCAGCATCGAAATAATAGTGCTCTGGATGAATTTTTGAAGGAAGGTAAAGGTTATTTTCCTTGGCAAGCGATTGGTTGAAAAGCATAAATTGAATCAAGGAAATATTTTCAGTTTCAACCTCGACAATTGCTTGTTGCATCTTGGGTGATGCATTTTCAGCGATTTCTTTCCACATTTCATCTGATTCATGAATCTCATCATGGTAGTATTTCAGCATTCCTTCTTTGCCGATGGCTTCCTTTGTTTGAGCAAGTGCTTTCTTAGCGGAACTCAATGGCAAAGTTTTTAATTGGTCGGCTGGGATTACTTGTTGATCAAGCGTAATTGGAATATTTTTAGCAACAAATTCATCAAAAACATGGTGGTAGCGGCTAAGTTCCATTTCTCGGATGGCTGTTTCGTCTACTTTTTGTCCGTCGACGGTAAATTGAATTTTGTATTCTGACATTTTCTTCTCCTTAAAAGTCTCGTTTGTAACTTTTAATATTTTCAATTATAATACCACTACCGTCAAAAAAGATAGATTAGCTGGATAACTGCTACAAAAAGAGGAAAAATATGACAGATAGTAAGCCGGAAATCAAGCGACAGGTTCAAGTGCAACAAACTTACCGTTTGCTTTGGCAAGCACTTGACCAATTGATGAGTGAAAAGGAATTTGACAAAATATCGATTAGTTCGGTTTGCCTTGAAGCCGGCATCGCCAGAAGGACGTTTTATCGTCATTTTTCGACGATTGATGAACTTTTAAAAGAAAGAATTGAACAATTGATTCAAGATTTTTATCAATTACCAAAACAGACAATCGTTCATTTTGATGATTTGATTGTCGCGATATATAGTTACTTTAAGCCACATAAAGCATTTTTAAGTCGATTAAATCAGCGGGGGAAAAGTCATCTTCTACAGCAGGTGATTCTAGAAAATCGGAATTTAAGTATTTTTGGTAACGGGCAGGAACAACGGTCAAAATTAATTTATTATTTTGGTTCAGGTGGTATTAGTAATCTACTTCAGTATTTTATTGTCACAGACTTTCAAGATGAAATTGCCGAAGTGCGCGAAATGGCTAATGAACTGTTGGTTCATTTTGGAATGTTAGCTCAATATGAAAAAAAGCACCATTAACATCGTTAATGGTACCTCTTTAATGTTCACCAGGGATGAACGTATCATTTTTAATTAGTGACCGGAAATTTTGGTGAACCTGGGAGAAAAGGTCGTCTGGACCGTTGTTCAGCATTTCCTTGGGGAAAAAGAATCGTTGGTCCAAGGAAGCCCGCCCCTTAATGGAGGCGACAAGGGCTGATAGCTGTGATAATTCCCGGTGGCTGCCATCACTTAAAACGAGCTCGATTTGGGTCCGTGGCTTCTTCTCACTTGGCTTATAATCATCGTAAGGGAGGTCATAGGCGTCATTTTGAGCTGTATAGTATTCTGGGTCGAACCCAGCGTCCTTGACGATTTGCTCGAGCTCAGCCAGGTAGGGCGCTGATTGCTCATTAATCTGGATGGATTTAAATGGCCGGCGGTTTAAGAAGCGAGATGAAAGGTCCGCTAAGATTTGGTCAGGATAGTCTTGCCAACCGTTGATGGCCGTCATAAAGAGATTGTCATCGAGGCGCAGGTACTCATCAATGGTCAAATCGTGGTCGGGTTCAAAGACGGGCGCTAGCAAAGGCCCAACCAAGTCACCGGTATTGTGTCCCTGTGAAAGGAGTTCCTTGACGCGACCCAAGAGGTGCTCCAAAATCACTTCCATCCCACGTGAAACCGGGTGGAAGTAGACCTGAAGGTACATCTGATAGCGGGAAACAATGTAGTCTTCAACCGCATGCATACCAGCAATGTCGTAGGCAATCCCGGTTTTGCAAGGCTTCATCGTTCGCATAATCCGGTCGATATCGAATTCACCGTAAGTGGCGCCGGTATAAAAGGCATCGCGCAGAAGGTAATCCATTCGATCTACGTCTAATTGACTGGAAATCAGTTGGACGACCTGGGGATTTTCATAGGTTTTGGCAATGACTGAGGCAACTTTGTTGGCGAAATCAGGACTGTAAGATTGCAAAATTCGATTAATCTCAGTATCACCGGTAATGATATCCTGGGTCATTTGTTCGTGGTTAGTGTGGAAAAGGTGCTCAAAAGTGTGTGAAAAGGCGCCATGACCGACGTCATGCAAAAGGGCAGCGACAACCGTGAGCATTTGTTCTTCTGGATCCCAGAGGCCATCACCAGGCGTTGTTGTACGATAATACTCGTTAAAGTAGTCGGTAATTCGCCGTGCTAATTCGTAGGCGCCGACGGAATGACCAAAACGGTCATGAACAGCCCCGTGGAAAACAAAGGCCGTTACACCAAGTTGTTCAACCCTGCGGAGTCGTTGGAACTCGGGAGTATTAATCAAGTCTAAGACTAATTGGTCTTGGATGTGAATGAATTTGTGAATTGGATCGCGGAGGACTTTTTCGTGTGCTAATTTTTCCGACATATTTGACCTTTCCCTTCGTGCTTTTTCTTATTATAATAGACTTTAGCTGTTTGTGAAAATATTAGGAGCAATTTTAACTAAATGAGCCAAAAAGAAGTACAAGTAAAAATCAGTCACCAGGTCTTTCAAGACGCCGGTGACGAGCGCTATGACATTGAAACGACCGGAGTATTGACCATCAAGGGTGAGAGCGTCTATTTGGCCTACACCGAAAAGATTGATGAAGAGGGTGAGACCAAGGTCATCTTTAAGCTTGCCGAAAATCAAATCAGCCTTAGTCGTCATAATGTGACGAAGACGCGCATGGTCTTTCAACCTGGCTTGGTTGAACACCAGCCCTATCAAACGGTGGCAGGTATGATGTTGCTTTCAACCAACACTAACCAGCTTGACTTTACCTTTGATGAAGGCAAGCAGGTCGGGTCGTTAGATTTGGCTTACGCCTTGTCTGCCAATGATCAGGTGGTCGGTCAATACCAGGTTGCCTTGCAATTTGGGCCGAAATCCAGTATACTCAACTAGTTAGAAGCGCGAAAGGACGAGAGCCATGTCAAATTTAGAAAACGGTCAACTCAAGGAAGAGATGTCCTTGGTGGAAATCGCTACGGCCATCTTAGCAGAACAAAAGAAGGCCATGGCCTTTACTGATTTAGTAACGGCCATCCAAAACTTTTTGGAAATCGATACGGATGCTTTCCAAAGTCGATTGTCACAATTTTATACGGACTTGAACACTGACGGTTCGTTTATTTCTTTGGGAAATAACGAATGGGCTCTGCGTTCATGGTATCCAGTCGATGCAATCGATGAATCAATTCACGAAATTGATGATGAAGAAGAAAAGCCAAAGAAGAAGAAGGCCTCTAAGAAGGTTAACGTCTTTGCCGATTCTGCATCAGCCGATGACGACGTGATTGACTATAACGATGATGATCCAGAAGACGATGACTTTGATGACCTTGAAGGTCACAACGCCGAGACTGGTGACGGCAATGATGCCGAAGATGACGACGAAGCTGAAAAGGACGAAGCCATCGAAGATAACCTGACAGAATTAGCCGGTTCAGATGACTTGGATGACTTGTCTGATGGGGATGAGGAGCAATAAAAAAGTAAAAATATTTTTTAAAAAGTATTGCTTTTTTGCTCTTGCTTCGGTAATATATATAAATGTGCTAAGGCACAGGATTGCTTCCGTAACTCAGTTGGTTAGAGTAGGGGATTTTTAATCCCAAGGTCCTCGGTTCGAATCCGAGCGGGAGCACTGAGTTAATCAGGCGACCTTGGGAGATTCCAAAGATAAGCAGAACTTGAAAAAGTTCTGCTTTTTCTTTGTCCAAAAAAGACAGTTAAAAAGGACTTCAGGTTCTACCGCAAGGTAAATCCTGAAGTCCTTTTTGTGTTCTTAATGATTAATAAAACCAAGTGTCGTAAATCGTAATTGGTTCGTGCCTTTTTTGCTGGCTATTTAAGTAGAGTGATTCAATTTTCTCGGCGTCGCTAGTAGAAACCTGCTTGCCTTCCAAATAGTCGTCTATGGTCTTGTAAGAGACTCCTAGGGCCACTTCATCTGGCAGCTGTGGTCGGTCGTCTTCCAAATCAGCTGTCGGTGTCTTTTCGTACAAATGAGCGGGAGCTGACAAGGTTTCAAGCAGTGCCCGTCCTTGGCGCTTGTTTAGTCGCCAGAGGGGGTTGATATCCGTGCCACCGTCACCGTACTTGGTAAAGAACCCGGCGATGGCCTCGGCTGCATGGTCGGTGCCAATCACAACTGCCTGGTGTTCTCTGGCAACGGCATACTGGGCAATCATGCGCATCTTGGGCTTAATCGAGCCCCGGCTCAAGTCGTCAACGACCAAACCAGCCTCACGCAAGGAGGTAACCATGGCGTCGGTCGCTGATTTGATATTGGTCGTAACGGTCTGATCAGGGTTGATGAAATCAAGCGCTGCCTGGGCATCGTCTTCATCTTGTTGCTGGCCGTAGGGCTGGCGGATAGCGATAAATTGATAATCTTCTTGCGTTTCTTCTCTGAGCTCATCAATGGCCATCTGGCCTAATTTACCAGCCAGTGTTGAATCCTGGCCGCCAGAAACGGCCATGACCAATCCTTGATAGGCACTGTGGGTCAAGTACTGCTTTAAGAAGTCAACTGACCGCCGAATTTCGGCTTGCGGATCAATAACGGGTTGCACGTGTAGTTCGGCGATAATTTTGGCTTGAAGGGCTCTCATGCTTTCATCTCCTTGATTTGTTGACGGATGGTTTGAATTAAGTCGTTTTTGGCATCATACAGATCTTGTGCCAAATCGACGGGATAGGTTTCTGGGTTTAAGATGCGCTTGTACTCATCCCAGAGATTGTCCAGTGAGTTTTTGGCGTAAGCCTTAATAGCTTTGATATCAGGCAGGTCGTAGACTAATTTTCCATTGACGAAAATGTCATGGAGAATGGGGGTTGCCTGAAAATCAGTCACTTCCTTGGAAAGCAGGGGGTGGTTCGGATCAAACATGTGGAGTGTTTCCACTTGATTTGGGTCCTGGCCAAAGAAGGTCAAATAATCACCTTCTGATTTGCCATCCTTCTTATCGGTAATCCGCCAAATTTGCTTTTTACCGGGCGTGGAAATTTTTTCGACGTTATTGGATAACTTAATGGTGTTTTGTCCATCAATGCTGACCATTTTGTAGACGGCACCAAGGGCAGGTTGGTCGTAGGCGGTAATCAGCTTAGTGCCAATGCCCCAAACATCAATCTTGGCACCCTGACTTTTCAAATTTAGGATGGTATTTTCGTCCAGGTCGTTGGAAGCGTAGATTTTCGCATCTGGGAAACCGGCTTCATCGAGCATTGCCCGAACCTTCTTTGAGAGGTAGGCCATATCGCCTGAATCGATTCGAACTCCTTGGAAGTTGATTTTGTCGCCGAATTCCTTGGCCACTTTGATAGCGTTGGGCACACCTGATTTTAGGGTATCGAAGGTATCAACCAAGAAAACGACATCATGGTGGGTTTTGGCATAGGCCCGAAAACCTTCATAGTCGCTTTGGTAGGCCTGAATCAAGGCGTGGGCATGCGTTCCAGAGATTGGGATATGGAAAAGTTTCCCTGCTCGAACGTTTGAGCTGGCATCAAAGCCACCAATGTAAGCGGCGCGCGTTCCCCAAAGGGCGGCATCTAGTTCCTGGGCCCGTCTTGTTCCAAATTCAAGTAATGGCTGACCGTCGGTAACAGAAGCAATCCGAGCTGCCTTCGTTGAAATCAGTGTCTGGAAGTTGATGATATTCAACAAGAGCGTTTCCAACAGCTGGGCATCAACCAAAGGGCCATCGACTTGAATCAACGGTTCGTGATTGAACATGACTTCACCCTCTAATGCGGAGCGGATGGTCGCCGTTAACCGCCAGTTCTTCAAATAGAGCAGAAAGTCTTCTTCATAGAGGTCTAATGACCGCAGGTAGTCAATATCAGCATCGCTAAAGTGAAGGTTTGTTAGAGCCTTAACGAGTCGTTCCAGCCCCGTGAAAACAACGTAGCCGTTGTCAAAGGGCATTTTGCGGAAATAGGCTTCAAAGACCACTGGCTTTTGATCAATTTTGTCTTTCCAATAGGTGTAAATCATATTGATTTGGTATGCATCAGTATGCAATACCAGTGAATCGTCTGTGTACATAGTTCCGTCCTTTTTCTCTCTATTATACGCAGAATTGGTTCATTGTTAAAAAGGTTTTGTGAAGAATTTCAATAACAAATAGTTATTTTTTTGTTGCTAATTTTTTCTGATTGTAAACAAATGGTAATTATCATTCTAAGCTCCTTTTTCCCTAAGACTAAAAGCACTTGAGGGGGTGTTTTTCACAAACGAACATCTGTTCTAAAAATCAAAATCGTTGTAGTATTTGAGTTACCCCAAAAAAACAAAAAACAGGAGGAAGTAATTTAGAATGGTACAGGCAATCGAAAATTATCAATTGAAACAGCTAACCGTGATCAAGCAAAGTGGCCAAGCAATGGCCTTTTATGCTTATAAGATCGACTTTATCCTGGAACACCTGAATTTATCACCAGAAACTGCTCAAGCCATTATGGCAGAATTGACCGAAACTTTGGCAAAGACCAAGAAGGTCACGACTACAGAAATTCGGACGCTCTTGAATGCTTGTTTAGAAAAGCATGGCGAAGAAGAAGCCATCAACCAATATCAAACGTACTGGGAAAAAGACAAACAAAAGTTCGCCGATGCTTCTAATGTTCAAAAGCGAATTGAAAAGTTATTCGATAAGGATGCATCTGTTGTTCACGAAAATGCGAACAAGGATAGTCGGGTTTTTAATACCCAACGTGATTTGGAAGCTGGTGCTGCCAGTCGGGCATTGGGAATGCAAATGCTGCCAAAGATGGTCGCCAAAGGACACATGCGCGGTGACATTCACTGGCATGATTTGGATTACTCACCGGTGACGCCCGCTACTAATTGTTGTTTGATTGATTTTGATAACCTTTTGAACAATGGTTATAAGATCGGTAATGCCTGGGTTGATTCCCCAAATTCAATTCAAACGGCAACGGCACAGATGTCACAAATCATTGCCAATGTCGCCTCCTCCCAATATGGTGGCTGCTCGGCCAACCGAATCGATCAATTGTTGGCCCCCTTTGCTAAGAAGAATTATGACAAGCACTTAATTGATGCCAAGAACTGGGTCACGGAAGACAAGCAAGAGGAATATGCCAAGGCCAAGACCAAAAAAGACATCTATGATGCCATGCAAGCCTTGGAATATGAAATTAATACCTTGTATTCTTCTCAGGGACAAACACCCTTTACAACGATTAACTTTGGTTTAGGAACCAACTGGATTGAGCGCGAAATCCAAAAGGCCATTCTCCAAATTCGAATCAAGGGCCTTGGGAAGGAACGCCGGACGGCCATTTTCCCTAAGTTGACTTTCACGGTTAAGCGCGGTTTGAACCTCAACCCAAATGATCCCAACTATGATATTAAGCAATTAGCACTCGAATGCTCAACGAAGCGGATGTATCCTGATTTGCTGATGTATGACAAGATTATCGACATCACTGGCTCCTTTAAGACGCCAATGGGTTGCCGGTCCTTCTTGCAAGGTTGGGAAGACGAAAACGGTCAAGAAGTGAATTCCGGCCGCATGAACCTGGGTGTTGTCACGGTGAACCTTCCTCGAATTTCACTCTTTGCGAAGCAAAATAAGGAACTCTTCTGGCAAATCTTTGATGAAAAGATTGCCTTGACGCATCAGGCCTTGGCTTATCGAATTGAACGAACCAAGGAAGCCGTGCCAGAAAATGCACCACTTCTGTATATGTATGGAGCCTTTGGTAAGCGTTTGAAGAAGACGGACAGCGTTGATGAAGTCTTCAAGAATGGTCGGGCCACGGTTTCGTTGGGTTATATCGGTTTGTACGAAACGGTTGCTGCCTTCTATGGTTCAAACTGGGAAGGAAACCAAGAAGCGCACGACTTTGCCGAGGAAATCGTCAAGCGAATGCATGATTACTGTGTTGAATGGGAAAAGGAAAGTGGCTACCACTACAGCCTTTATTCCACTCCGGCTGAATCGTTGACGGATACTTTCTGCGAAGCCGATATCGAAAAGTTCGGCAAGATTGAAGATATTACGGAAAAGGAATACTACACAAATAGTTTCCACTATGATGTCCGTAAGCATCCAACGCCGTTTGACAAAATCAGCTTCGAAGAAGCCTTTCCAAAGTACGCCGCCGGTGGTTTTATTCACTACTGTGAGTACCCAAACTTGCGTCAAAACCCGCAAGCCTTAGAGGCTGTTTGGGATTGGGCCTATGACCACGTTGGCTACTTAGGAACCAATACGTCAATTGATAAGTGCTTCAAGTGTGGTTTCTCCGGAGACTTCAAGGCAACTGCCAGGGGATTTGCCTGTCCACAGTGTGGCAACCATGATCCGCAGATGTGTGATGTGGTCAAGCGGACCTGTGGTTACCTAGGTAACCCGCAACAGCGACCAATGGTCCATGGCCGTCACGTTGAAATCGCAGCACGAGCAAAGCATTTAACACAGGAGATGATTACAGATGTCGCAAGCTATCAGAAAACCAAACAATCCGATGCCCAAAGAATGGACCGCAGAAGAGCTTAGTCAAGGCTTTATTGCGGACTACAAGGCCTTTAACTTTGTCGATGGTGAGGGTGTCCGGTGCTCCTTATATGTTTCTGGTTGCAAGTTTATGTGTCCGGGTTGCTATAACGTGGTTGCGCAAAACTTCCATTATGGTCAGCCTTACTCAATGGAACTCGAAGACCAAATTATTGAAGACTTATCAAAGGACTATGTCCAGGGCTTGACGCTATTAGGCGGGGAACCCTTCTTGAATACCCAAGTCTGCATCCAATTGGCCAAACGAATTCGCCAGGAATTTGGTCACACAAAGGATATCTGGTCTTGGACCGGTTATACCTGGGATGAGTTGATGAAAGAAACGGATGACAAGCTGGAATTATTGTCTCTAATTGATATCTTAGTGGATGGTCGATTCTTGGAAGAAGAAAAGGATTTGACACTCCAATTCCGTGGTAGTGCCAACCAGCGAATTATCGATGTGCCCAAGTCACTTGACTCGGGTGAAGTGGTGATCTGGGATAAATTAGTGCACTGATTTTTTGGTTGACGGATAGAGAGTATTAGCGGCCCACTATCTTTGAAAAATAAGTGGCTCAAAAGTTTCTAACTTTTTGGAACAAAATACTGACAATTAGGGGCTGCAAGGCCCTGCCGATGGAAAACATCGACAGGGGTTGTGGCTCTTGTCATCTCTTCTTGCATTTTAATCCAAATAAGTTGATAATGATTAGAAAATAATGATATTTATGAGAATAGGATGATAAATGAAGACGTTAAAAATTGAAGACCTCCATGTTCAAATCGACGGCAAAGAAATTTTAAAGGGTGTCAACCTGACGGTTAATACGGGTGAAATTCACGCCATTATGGGACCGAATGGAACTGGAAAATCGACCTTATCACAAACAATTATGGGTCATCCCGCCTATCAAATCACCCAGGGAACCATCAAGCTGGATGGCCAGGACTTAAGTGAAATGAGTGTTGATGAACGTGCTCGAGCTGGCCTATTTTTGGCCATGCAATATCCGGCTGAAATTCAAGGTATTACGAATTTTGAGTTTATGCGTTCGGCCGTGAATGCCAGACGTGCCGATGACGACCAAGTGGATGTCATGACTTTCATGAAGGAATTGGAAGAAAAGCGAAACTTTTTGTCGATGAACGCCGAGATGGCCAGTCGCTATTTGAACGAAGGCTTCTCCGGTGGAGAAAAGAAGCGCAATGAAATTCTGCAAATGCTAATGATTAAGCCAGCGATTGCCATTCTCGATGAAATCGATTCCGGCTTGGATATTGATGCCTTAAAGGTTGTTTCAAAGGGTGTTAATAGCATGCGCTCGGCTGATTTTGCCACCTTGATGATTACGCATTATCAACGCTTGCTCGACTACATCGTGCCAGATTATGTGCACGTGATGATGGGTGGCAAGATCGTGAAGACTGGCGGTCCTGATTTGGCCAAGCGTTTGGAAGGTGAGGGTTATGCGGCCCTTCGTGATGAATTAGGACTCGATATTACGCTGACAGACGAAGATGTACCGGTGGTGTGAGATGGAAGAGGTCAAAAGACAAATAATTGAAGAATTGCCCCTACCAGACTTTCCCAAGGTTCGTTTCCAACATTGGGGTCTGACGGATTTAGTGCCCGGTCAAGGGCAGGCAGAACATCCTTTGATGGCGCAAGCCGGGGAGGCCGGGATTGAGTTGGCCGGACTGAGCCAAACGTATTATGATTTGCCGGAGGACTTGGCGGAGGCCGGCGTTTTATTGCTACCATTGAAGCAAGCCAAGCAAGACTACCCAGACTTAGTCGCAAAGGTTTATGACCAAGTGGCCGAGGCAAAGGACCGCTTGACGGCAGAAAATCTGCAAAGTGCTAACACGGGTCTCTTTATCTATTTACCAGCCGGGGTGACTGTTGCTGAAAATTTGAATCTCTTTTTGGCTCATTTGGGTGCAGACGGTGACTTGGTCGGCCGAGTGGTGATTTATGCCGATCAAAATAGTCAGGCACGAATCGTCAGTCAGTTGGAGACGGCTACTGCCGGCATCAGCAATGTTTCCTTAGTAGTTGAGGTTTTGGCGGCCACTGGTGCCAAGCTGACGATGGTGAACTTCGACCACTTAGACCAGGAGACAACTGGCTTTATTAACCGGCAGGCCGTTGTTGGTAACCAGGCGGAAGTCAACTGGGTCAACGCTGCCTTTAACGATGGCAACGTGATTAGCCAATTGACGACCAAGCTTGTTGGTGAGGGTGCCAAATCAGAAACCGAGGTGGCCGCGTTTACTGCGGGCAAGCAGGTCCAAGGTTTTAACACCGAAATCCAAAATATCGGTCGGCATACGGTTGGTCATATCTTCCAACGTGGAGTGATTTTGAATAGTTCGAGCCTGATTTTTAATGGGATGGGGCGGATTATCAAGGGCGCCAAAGGATCCGATGCCCAGCAGGAATCACGGGTCTTGATGCTGTCTAAGCGCGCTCGTGGTGAGGCCAATCCGTTGCTTTTGATTGACGAAAGTGATGTCACGGCCGGGCATGCGGCCTCGGTTGGCCAGGTCGATGACCAGCAACTCTACTATTTGATGAGTCGCGGTTTGACGGAACAGGTTGCTAGACGGCTGGTTGTTCGTGGCTTTGTGGGTGAAATCCTCGCGAAAATCCATGATCAGAAGGTCGAAAATCAGGTTGTTGCAGCCATTGAAAGAAAGTTAAACGATGAAAACGGTACGAGATGACTTTACAATTTTAAAGCGGCAGGTCAACGGCCATCCGCTAACTTACCTCGATGGGGCGGCGACAAGCCAAAAACCAGTCCAGGTTTTAGACCGCATTCGGGCCTATTATGACCGAGAAAATGCCAATGTTCACCGTGGCGTTTATACGCTCTCACAAGAGGCTACGATTAGTTATGAGGGCGCGCGGGCGAAGGTTGCAGCCATGATTGGTGCAACTGCTGCCAAAAACATCGTCTTTACCAGGTCGACGACCGAAAGTCTGAATTGGCTGGCCCAGGGCTATGGGCCCAATCAACTAGAGGCTGGGGATGAAATTTTGTTAACCCAGTTGGAGCATCACTCCAACATTGTTCCTTGGCAAGTATTGGCCAAGGCGACGGGGGCTCAGTTGCAATATGTTTCCCTGACAGCTGACGGGGAAATTGACCTGGCTGATTTTAAAAACAAGCTCAGTAAGCAGACGAAAATTGTTTCCTTTGCCCATGTTTCCAATGTCCTTGGCAGCCTGGCACCGGTCAAGGAAATGACGGCGCTCGCCCATGAAGTTGGGGCGACGGTCATTGTTGATGGGGCCCAGGCCGTCGGCCATTTTCCAATTGATGTTTCGGACTTAGATGTTGATTTCTATGCCTTTTCCGGGCATAAAATGCTCGGGCCGACCGGAATCGGAGTGCTGTATGGGAAAGCTGATTTCTTAGAGGCGATGACACCGGTGCAATACGGTGGGGAAATGATTGAGCGGGTGACGTTAGAGGAATCCACCTTTCAAGAGGTGCCCTGGCGCTTTGAAGCCGGGACGCCCAATATTGCTGGCGCCATTGGTCTTGGAGCAGCTGTCGATTACTTGAACGAGGTTGGATTAACGGCAATCGCCGACAAAGAGGAGGAGTTGATGGCGGGTGCTTTGTCCGCCTTAGCAGAAATCCCTGATCTGACTGTTTATGGACCAAAGGACGCCAAAAACCACCATGGTGTTTTGTCCTTTAACTTAGCGGGTGTTCATCCGCATGATGTTGCCACGGTGTTGGATATGGCTGGCGTTGAGGTCCGGGCGGGCCACCATTGTGCCCAGCCATTAATGGATTATTTGGGCATTCAATCGGCCGTTCGTGCTACCTTTGCCTTTTACAACAACCAAGAAGACCTTGACCGCTTTGTTTTGGCCCTACGTCAGGCCCGGGAGTACTTTGTATGAATCAAGCAGACTTAGGAATTTTATACAGGCAGGTTATCTTGGACCATGCTAAAAAGCCGCATCATTTCCGGACGTTGCCAGCCTCGGTTGGCCGGCAAGTCGAAAAGTTTAATCCGAGCTGTGGGGACGTCCTACAAGTGCGAATGGTTGTTTTGGAAAATCAGATTCAAGACATGTCCTTTGATGGCGCGGGTTGTGCCATTTCGCTGGCTGCGGCTTCAATGCTGACCGAACAGCTGATTGGGCAAAGTTTGCCAGCGGCTCGGAAAAAATTAGCGGCATTTTCTGAATTATTAACGGCGGATCAGAGCCAGGGTCAGGACCAGGGTGGCCTTTTGACCGGCGAAAGCCAATCAGTTGAGTCTGAAGATGGGCAAGCTCAGGATGTTGACCTTGGTGAATTGTCGGCTTTGGCCGGTGTTCGTCAGTTTCCAACCCGATTAAAGTGCGCCACTCTCGCCAGCCATGCGGCGACTGATTTAATAGCTAAGATTGAGGGGGAGTAAGAATGGAAATCGATCGACAAGACGACCTGCAGCGAACGCGGGCGGCCATCGGGGCCGACGAGGAGTATGCTCATGGCTTTCACGATGACTACCAGGCGGTCTATTCGACTGGGCAGGGACTAAATGAGGACATTATTCGTAAAATTTCGGCTAAGAAAAATGAGCCCGATTGGATGCTTGATTTTCGCCTTCAGTCTTACCAGGCCTATTTGAAGATGCCGATGCAGGATTGGGGTCCGGACCTATCTGAACTGAACTTTGACGAAATCTATTACTATAACAAGCCAACCAACGGGAAATACCGCGATTGGGACGATGTCCCCCAGGAATTAAAGGATACGTTTGAGCGCTTGGGTGTTCCAGAGGCCGAACGAAAGTGGCTGGCCGGCTCGTCTGCCCAGTATGAGTCCGAAGTGGTTTACCACCGGATGAAAGAGGAGTTTGAGAAGACGGGAATTGTTTTCACGGACACCGACACGGCTGTGCAGGAATATCCAGAACTGGTTCGAGAATACTTGGGTTCATTGGTGAAGCCCACCAATAATAAATTAGCTGCCTTAAACTCGGCCGTCTGGTCCGGGGGAACTTTTATCTATGTACCAAAGGGCGTTCATGTCACGACACCGATCCAGTCTTATTTTCGAATTAACACGGAAAAGGAAGGGCAGTTTGAACGCACGTTGATTATTGTCGATGAGGGTGCCCATGTTGACTATGTCGAGGGTTGCTCCGCACCAACCTATTCGGAGGATTCTCTACATGCGGCCGTGGTGGAAGTGATTGTAAAAAAGGATGGCTATTGCCGCTATACGACCATTCAAAACTGGTCGTATAACGTTTATTCACTGGAAACGAAGCGATCAGCGGCCGAGGAAAACGCCACAATGGAATGGGTCGATGGGAACTTTGGCTCAAAGACAACGATGAAATATCCTTCGGTCTATTTGAATGGCCAGGGAGCCAGAGGGACCATGCTTTCGATTGCTGTTGCCGGTGCGGGCGTGAACTTAGATTCTGGTGCCAAGATGATTCATAATGCACCCAATACGTCCTCTTCGATTGTGTCCAAGTCCATTGCTCATGATGGTGGGTCAACAGATTACCGGGGAACGGTGAAATTTGGTCGCGATTCGGCCGGCTCTTTTGCCCACGTCGAATGTGACACTATCTTGGTGGATGACCAATCATCCGCAGATACCATTCCCTATAACACTGTTTTGAACGGAAATGTTTCCATGGAGCACGAGGCTAAAGTTTCCAAGGTTTCTGAAGACCAGCTTTATTATCTGATGAGCCGGGGAATTTCGGCTGAAAAGGCAACCGAAATGATTGTCATGGGCTTTGTGGAACCATTTACCAAAGAACTGCCGATGGAATACGCGGTGGAGTTGAACCGTTTGATGAAGTTTGAAATGAGTGGATCGGTGGGTTAAAAAATGGATGCAGGAAAAAAAGAAGAAATCATGTTGGCCTTGAGTCAGGTGATTGACCCGGACTTTCGTGTGGATGTCGTTAATTTGGGCTTTATTAATGAAATTGATTTAAATGACCAGGGGCTGTGCCTGGTCAATATGACCTTGACCGTGATTGGGTGTCCAATTATGGGCACTTTAGAAGAAATGGTCGCCGATGCCTTGAAAATTATTGATGGTGTCGAGGAAGTTAAGATTGAATATCGTTGGGAACCGGCTTGGTCGGTTGAAAGGATGTCTCCATATGCCAAGGCCATGTTAGGCCTGAGTTAGAAAATAATGATAAAAACTTAATATTTTAATTGAAATCTAATGAGCAAGGTATTATCATGATTATAACGAATCTAAGGGAGGAGAAAAATCATGAAGAACCAAGGCGTAATGATTGTTAAGACCATGCACAGCGCAAACTTGCTTGGCTTGTTGGGCAACCCCTAACGAGCCAAGGTTTTTAGCTGGCTGTTAGGGGGGACATCCTAATGGCTAGCCACGGCAATTCATTTTTTTCTCTTTGCGGACTAGTCATTTTGATTAGCCCGTTTTTTTATTCACAAAGTGAGGGAAGAGTATGAAAAACCAGATTAGATTTTATGACACAACATTACGTGATGGGGAACAAACAATCGGTGTGAATTTCTCGATTGACGAAAAGGTCGCTTTAGCCAAAAGCCTCGAAAACTTTGTCATTGATGCCATTGAAGCCGGCTTCCCGGCAGCATCTGCGGAAGACTTTGAAGCAGTTGAAGCTGTGAGTGAGGCGGTTCAAGAGGCAGAAGTGGTAGGCCTAGCCCGCATGGTGAAAAAAGATATTGATGCTGCGATTGCTGCCACAAAGAAGGCCAAGCACCAAACGATTCATGTCTTTATCGCGACTTCGCCAATTCATCGTGAGACCAAGTTAAAGATGTCCAAGGCAGAAATTATTGCAAAGATTCAAGAGGACGTTGCCTACACCAAGAGTCGCGTCGACAAGGTCATCTTTTCACCAGAAGATGCCACTCGGACGGAACCGGACTACTTGGTCGAAAGTATTGACGCTGCGATTGCGGCTGGGGCCACGACCATCAATATTCCAGATACGGTTGGTTATGATTTGCCAGAAGAATATGGTGAATTATTTGATTACCTTCATGACCATGTTAAAGCTTTTGATCAGGTCGCCTGGTCAACCCATACGCACAATGATTTGGGCTTGGCCAATGCCAATGCCTTGGCAGGAGTTGCCCATGGCGCAACAGAAATTCAAGGGACCATCAATGGGATTGGCGAACGAGCCGGTAACGTTGACTTGATTGAAGCGGCAGTTACATTGCAGGTTCGCCATGACCACTGCCAGCAAGCGATTGGCTTGAACTTGCAACAAGCCACTAAAATTGCCCACCAAGTCGAAAGTTATTCGAAGGTCAAAATTGCGGCGAACAAGGCGATTGTTGGTCGGAATGCCTTTGCTCATGAATCAGGCATTCACCAGGATGGGTATTTGAAAAACCCTGCAACCTACGAAATTTTGTCACCAGCCATGGTTGGCGCCAGTGCCTCCATGCCATTGGGTAAATTGTCTGGTTCACATGCTGTTTCAGCCAAATTGAAAGAATTGGGCTATGAGATGCCGATTGAAAATATCGCCCATCTTTTCCCAGCCTTTAAGACCCTAGCAGAAAAGGTTAGCATCGTTTCCGACGACCAGTTGATTGCCTTAGCTGAACAGGAAGTAGCAGAAGGGGTGGTGGCAAAATGATGGCTCGTCAAAAGATTGTTGTCTTTGAAGGTGATGGTATTGGACCAGAAATCATGGCTGCTGGCTTGGATGTCTTGGCCGCTGTGACTCAGGGAACTGATTTTACTTATGAAACAGAATTTTTGCCCTTTGGTGGTCAAGCAATTGATCAGGTTGGTGAACCATTGCCAAACAACACGATTAACCAAGCCAAGCGTGCCGATGCCATTTTGTTGAGTGCCATTGGTGGACCAAAGTGGAATGCCTGTCCAAAAAGGCCGGAAGATGGTTTGTTGGCACTACGGTCTGAGTTGGGACTCTTTGCTAACGTCAGGCCAACAGTGGTTGCCGACTCACAAATTGACCAATCGCCATTGAAGACCGAGATTGTCCGCGGAACAGACTTCGTGATTGTTCGCGAGCTAACCTCTGGTGCTTACTTTGGCGAACCACGGTCAAAAACATTTGATCAGGCAATCGACACGATGTACTATAGCCGCTCCGAAATTGAGCGCATCATGGTTTATGGCTTTGACTTGGCGCAAAGTCGTCGTCAGCACGTGACGGTTGTTGATAAATCCAATGTGCTGGCGACCTCAAAGCTCTGGCGGGAAGTTGGCCAAGCCGTGGCGCAACGCTACCCCGAAGTGATGGTCGATTACCGCTATGTTGATGCCACCGCAATGGCCATTGTCGCGGATCCAACCCAGTTTGATGTATTGATCACCCCAAATTTGTTCGGTGATATTTTAAGCGATGAGGCTGCTCAAATTACTGGCACGATTGGTCAGATTCCATCGCTCTCTGCTGGTGCAACCGGTCCAAAAATGTACGAACCAATTCATGGTTCGGCGCCAGATATTGCCGGTCAGGGGATTGCCAACCCGATTTCGATGATTAAAACAGTTTCTCTAATGTTGTCCCAAAGTTTTCACCAGGAAAAATTAGCCAAGCAAATCGATGAAGCAGTCGAGTTGACTATCCGTCGGGGACAGGTAACACCTGATATGGGTGGGACATTGACCACCAAAGAGGTGACTGAGCAAGTGATGAATGCGATGCAAGAGGGGGTCTTCTCATGAGCCAGACACTTTTTGATCAAATTTGGAACCAACACGTCATCGCTGGTGAACCGGGGCAACCACAGTTGCTCTATGTTGATTTACACCTCGTGCATGAGGTGACGTCACCGCAACCCTTTGATGGACTGCGGACGAGTAACCGACGCTTGCGTCGTCCTGATTTAACCTTTGCGACGATGGACCACAATGTGCCTACCAAGAACCTTGAGAGCGTCCAAGACGAAATGTCACGGTTGCAGATGGCCACCTTGGGAAAAAATTGTCAGGACTTTGGTGTTGATTTGGCATCCGTGGGGGATGAGGACCAGGGGATTGTCCATGTTGTTGGCCCAGAACTCGGACTGACACAACCGGGCAAAGTGATTGTTTGCGGTGATTCCCATACCGCTACCCATGGTGCTTTTGGTGCCATTGCCTTTGGAATCGGTACATCGGAAGTTGAACATGTGATGGCCACCCAAACGATTTGGCAAATGAAACCAAAAACCATGGGCATTAAAGTTACTGGGCACTTGCCCGCCAATACCTATGCCAAGGATTTGATTATGGCTTTGATTGCCAAGTACGGGGTTTCCTTTGGCACTGGGTATGCGATTGAATTCTTTGGTGAGACGATTGAAAACTTGTCGATGCCAGAGCGGATGACGATTTGCAATATGTGCATCGAGGCTGGTTCGAAGACCGGGATGGTCCAACCAGACCAAACCACCTTTGATTATGTGGCGGGCCGCAAGCGGGCGCCAAAGGACATGGAAAAGGCCAAGGAAGTTTGGTCACAACTGAAAACGGATGATGAAGCAGCTTTTGATCGTTTGATTGAATTTGATGTTAGTGATTTGAAACCAATGGTGACCTGGGGAACCAATCCAGGAATGGCCATGGCTGTTGATGAAAAGACGCCGGCCATTTTGAATTCAGACGACCAGGCGGCCTACGACTATATCGGCTTGCATCCGGGGATGGCTGCCGAGGAAATCCCACTTGATTATATTTTCATTGGTTCTTGCACGAATTCGCGGTACGAGGATTTGGTAGAGGCTGCCAAGATCATGAAAGGCAAGCATCTGGCACCAAACATCACGGCCTGGATTGTGCCGGGCAGCCGGGCCATTCGCAATCGGGCAATGAAAGATGGCCTGGCGCAAATTTTCGTGGACGCGGGCTGCCAGTGGCGCGAACCTGGCTGTTCAGCCTGTCTGGCGATGAATGAGGATAAAATCCCAGCCGGCAAGCATGCCGCTTCAACGTCGAATCGAAACTTTGTTGGTCGACAAGGGAAGGGGTCCAAGACGCACCTTGCTTCACCAGCAATGGTGGCAGCCGCCGGCATTGCCGGTCACTTTGTGGATATTACCAAGATTCATGACACAGCCGAATCGGCAATGGGGGTCTAAGATGCAGTCATTCGTAAAAGAAGTGGGACGGGCAGCCGTTATTGATGCTAATAGTGTCAATACTGATTTGATTTTGCCCAAGCAATTTTTGAAAAATATTTTAAAGACGGGCTTTGGCAAGTACCTTTTCTGGGATTGGCGTTACCTTGCTGATGGCCAAAAGAATCCAGACTTTGTCTTGAATCAAAAAGACCATCAGGGCGTTTCAATTTTAATTACCGGCGATAACTTTGGCAGTGGTTCCTCGCGGGAACATGCCGTTTGGGCCTTGACTGATTTTGGCTTTCGGGCCGTCATTGCTGGGAGTTTTTCCGATATTTTTTATATGAACGCGACGAAAAATGGCCTCTTGCCGATTGTGTTGCCAAAGGCAGACCGCGATATTTTGATGACGGTCGCTGCGGATGAAACTATCACAATCGACCTCGTTAACCAGGTCGTTGCCATGGCCGATCGTCACTTTCATTTTGATATTAACCCCCAGTGGAAGGAAAAATTCTTAAAGGGTGAAGATGATATCGATTTGACCATGAAGTATGCAGACCAAATTCAGGCATACGAAGACCAGCGCCAGGTGCTGGTGTAAGGGGGCAGCCATGGATCAAGTAAGCGTTAGTCAATTAGAAAATCGGATGAACACCAGTAGTGCTAGCCCATTGTTTTATAAGGTTTTTACTTTAGTCGCTGCCGGGATGATCTTGGATGCGGCGGATGTCTACTTAGTGAGTGCCGTTAATTCCGTTTTGTTGAAAAATCACTTTGCAACCCTGGCACAGGGTTCGATGTTTCTCTCTGCTGGTTTCATGGGGCTCTTCTTTGGTTCCTTGTTAGCTGGCTATATTGGTGACCACTTTGGGCGCCGAATTGCTTATCAAAGTAACTTGTTACTTTTTGGGTCAATGACCCTCTTGGCTGCTCTTTCACCAAATATTTGGACCTTGATTGTCCTGCGCTTTCTGGCCGCCATTGGTTTGGGTGCCGAAATCGTAACTGGCTTTTCATTGGTTAATGAATTTGCACCGATTGCTAGTCGGGGAAAATGGTCTGGTTTAGTATCGGTGATCGCCAATTCGGCCGCTCCATTGACCCTGTTATTGTCGGCTTATGTGATTCCACATTATAGCTGGCGGATGATGTTTGTCATCGTTGGTGGGTTATCCCTATTACTCTGGATTGTCCGTCGTGGTTTTCCAGAATCACCACGGTGGTTGATTTCTAAGAAACGCTATCAGGAAGCAGCGGTTATTATTGACCAGTTAAATCAGGACCGTGATGGCCTGACAAACCACACCAATCAAAGCATGGTAGAAGAACCGGCCAAACAAGCAACCAGTATTAAGCGGGGATTGCTGGTAGCGATTGTTGCGGTCAGCGCCATTAATTTGGTCCAGTATACCTTTACTTCCTGGATGCCAACCCTGTTGGTTAAGCAGGGAGTTGCAGTGGCCCACTCGTTGGTCTTCTCGGCCGTCATGATGGCTGGTGCGCCATTTGGAGCCCTATTGGGTGCTAGCTTGGTCGATTGGCTGGGTCGTAAAAAGGTCATCATCACGACCTTTATTTTTACAGCGGTTTGGGGACTGATTTATGCCAACCAGCGTCAGGCAGAAGCCGTGATGGTTGTCGGCTTTATCTTAGTGCTGGCAATTTACGTCTTGATGGCTTCGATTGTGAGTGTTTACGTTGCTGAGCTGTTCCCAACGACTTTCCGTTTCCGGGGTGCTGGAATTGCCAACGCCGTGGCTAAAATTTTGACGGTCTTTACGCCCTACGTGGTGGCTTTTGCCCTAGCGTATCTGAAGGCCAGCGTCATCTTTTGGTTTATCGCAGCGATTGCCATGATTGCGGCGGTAATCGTGGCCATTTTTGGACCGGAAACGAAAAAGGTCGCCATCGAGTAAGTAGCCAAACAAATGTGGCAATCAAAACGAGGGGGATGCTTGCTAGCATCCAAGGAATTTTTGCAAGTAAAATCAGCAATCGCAAAAAGCTGACACCACAAACATGTGTTTGACAGCGAGCGTTAGCTCAAAAAAGAGGAGAAGGAAATGACTGAAACGATGACAAAGACGATGACAAAGCAAGTGCACTGGAACGGGAATGTTCAAGAAGAGGCCATGACCATTTTGCAGGCGGGCAAGGGGATGATTGTCAGCCCAACCAAGGTTGGTTACATCATTATGACCACGGATAAGGCGGGCTTGGAACGGAAGTTTTCCGCTAAGAACCGCAAGCGCAATAAGCCGGGCGTAGTTTTGTGTGGCTCCATGGCCGAGTTGGAAGAATTGGCCGAAATGACACCAGAAATCAGAGACTTGTACCAAAAGCATTGGGACCAAGACATCTTGCTAGGTTGCATCTTGCCTTGGAAAAAAACGGGGATGGCACAATTGCCAGATGACGGTTGCCAAGAATTGATGATGGATCAACGACAGACGAGTTGCTTTGTCATCAAATTTGGTCGGCCAAGTGAACAAATTGCGAAAGAGTTATGGGAAAAGAACCACCAGTTTGCCTTTGCCAGCTCTGCCAACCCATCAGGGCAGGGAAACCGGGGCTTGGTTACCGGTATTGGTGAGCGAATCGAAGAGGCTGCTGATTTGGTGATTGAGGCCGACGATTACGTGGCATCGATTCAACCGGACAAGAACATCGACACCCGTTATGAGCAAGGGGTGATGGTTTCGATGGTTGACCAAGATGGACAATTAATCCCAGAACAAAACAATCAGGTGGGCATTCAGCCATGCCCAATCGTGATTCGGAAAGGACTTGATATCGACAAAATTATGGCCAACATGGCGCTGATTTTTACGAGTTTTGATTATCGCCATGGTTTTTATTACTGAAGTAGCTTTTAGAAAGTAGAAAAGAGGAGCAGTATTTATGACAGACAGTCACAGTTGGAAGTTCGACATTAGCCGTTATGGGGCCTTTATTTTGGGCATCTTGGCTCTGGGCATCGTGTTTTTGAGCACGGGGATGGGCAAGTATCCCCAATTGCTTGGGATGGCCGGCATTTCGTTTACCTTTGGCTTACGGCACGCCTTTGATGTTGATCACATTGCCGCCATCGACAATATGACTCGGAAAATGTTAAATGACCACAAGAACACGAGAGGGGTTGGGTTTTCCTTCTCCTTCGGGCATTCTTTGGTCGTGGTGTTGCTGACCTTATTGACGGTGCTTTTTGTCGAGTGGGCTGATCATTCTTTGCCAATTTTGGAGTCCGTTGGTGGGATGTTTGGGACCATGATTGCCGCTGTGATGTTGTTAATGCTGGCTTGCTTTAATACCTTTATCCTGCGTGGTATTTGGAAAAATTTCCGGCAAATGAAGAAGGCGTCTTTGGACCCCGATAACGAGCAATTAGCCGCTGAATCACGGATTTACCGCTTGTTCATGAAGATGTTGAACTTAGTGAACCATAACTGGCAGGTGGCCATTGTTGGTTTCTTATTTGGTTTGGGCTTTGATACGGCAACGCAGGTGGCTGTCTTGGCCACATCGGCAACGGCAACGACTGCCGGTGTTCCTTGGTACGCCATCTTGTCCGTGCCTTTGTTCTTTACTGCGGGAATGTGCCTGATGGATACCTTGGACGGTTTCTTTATGTCAACGACCTACAACTGGATTATTTCAACTTCTTACCGGAAGGTCTACTTTAACCTGATTTTGACAAGTATCTCGATTATTGCTGCCGGCTTTATCGGCGTTGTCGACTTGATTCAATCAATGTCAGCCATGTTCCACTGGGACAACTTCTTGACCAAGTGGGCGGGTGCGCTTGATTTCAATGAATTGGGCATCATTTTGGTGGTTATTTTCGTTGTGGCCTGGGCAGTCGCTCTGCTGATTTGGAAGGTGATGAACCTGTCAAAATACGATCAAGTCGAGTCGTAAGTTTTTGAAAAATCAGCCTACCAATGGTCACCGCCCGATTGTCTTTGATAAAAGTACTTGCAATTTTTTTCAGATACGCTTACAATTATCACATTCATGAGGACGAGTAATCGGTATCAGTCTGCTAGAGACGTCACGGTTGGTGAAAGTGACGGGCGAAGCCGGTGAAAACTCCCTCAGTAGTGGCCTTTGAGTAATGCGTGAAACGAAGCCCGGTTGTCAGCCGTTATCTTGGCAAAAGAGTGTTGTCTAAGTCTTTTTACTTAGGCAAAACACGGGTGGTACCACGCAACAAGCGTCCCTAGAGATTTCTAGGGGCGCTTTTTTTGTTTGCCAGCCGCGTGAAGGAGAAACAGATGGAAAATGGAAAAGAATTAAAGCGGTCATTATCATCATTCCAGATGGAAATGATTGCCCTTGGTGGAACAATTGGTGTTGGACTCTTCTTGGGTTCCTCTTCGACCATCAAGTGGACGGGAACGTCCGTCTTGCTAGCCTACCTATTGGCTGGGTTAGTCTTATATATTGTCATGCGGGCATTGGGAGAGATGCTTTACGTGAAGCCAATTGTTGGATCATTTGCCAACTATGCAACCAAGTATATTCATCCGGTTGCCGGTTATCTAACCGTGTGGGCGAATGTCTTCCAGTGGTTGACGGTTGGTATTTCGGAAACAATCGCCGTCGGTGATTACATGCACTACTGGTGGCCGGGTGTGCCAACTTGGGTAACAGGTGTGATTGTCTTAATCCTGTTGACGTTAACAAACTTGGTAACGGTTAAGGCCTACGGTCGATTGGAAGCCTGGTTCTCAATCATTAAGGTTTTGACGATTGTCTTTATGATTATCTTGGGACTGTTGATGATTGTCTTTGGCTTTGGAAATCATGGCCATGCCATTGGCTTCTCAAACCTTTGGTCACATGGACCATTCTTTGCTCACGGCTTCAAGGGCTTCATGTTTGCCTTGTCAATCGTGGTCACTTCTTACCAAGCCATCGAAATCATCGGGATTACGGCTGGTGAAGCGGCCCACCCGCAAGAAGCAATCGTGAAGTCAATTAAGTCGATTGTTGCTCGAATTTTGATTTTCTATGTTGGGGCAATCTTTGTGATTGTGACGATTTATCCTTGGGATAAATTAGACACGGTCGGCTCACCATTCGTTGAAACGTTCGCCAAGGTTGGGATTACGGCTGCCGCTGGAATCATCAACTTCGTGATGTTGACGGCGGCTGCATCAGCATTGAATTCTGGTTTGTTCTCATCATCACGGATGTTGTACACATTGGCACAGCAAAAGGAATTGCCACCGGTCTTCTTGAAGTTGTCAAAGAACCGCGTGCCAGACGTTTCCGTTTTGGCCATGTCATTGGGGATTTTGTTGGGTATCGTCTTAAACGCCGTCTTACCACTTTTCTGGAAGGGGTCTGCGAACATCTTCGTCTTGGTTTACTCGGCTTCAACCTTACCGGGAATGGTGCCATGGTTTGTGATCTTGATTTCTCAAATTAAGTTCCGCAAGGAAAACCCAGACCTGATGAAGGGCCACCCATTCATGTTGGCCTTGTCACCATGGTCGAACTACTTTGCGATTTTCTTCCTATTAATTACTTTGGTCTTCATGGTGATTAACCCAACGACTCGGGTGCCATTGGCCATCGGCTTTGGTTTCTTGCTCTTCATGGGGCTCTTGTACTTCTGGACGCACCGAAACCAGCAGGAAGCGAAGTAAAAATCAGCTTCGCTGACAAGGCTGTCTTGGTTGTTTAATTGGAAGCGTTTTAATCAAGAAATTGTTGATGAGTAGCTGGCTGTCTCCTGCCTTTAAAACTGAAATTGTTTGGTCTAGATAATTATTTTATCTAGTGTTGACATTCAGGGGGGCAGTCTGTAATATATATTAGGGCTCACATTTAATGTGAAAATCTTTTATGGCTCCCAAGCTACTGCTTGGGAGCCTTTCTATTTTATTTAACGAATTTTGGCTAAAACCATAGCAAAATTCAGTGTGTCAGGCAAAACATAGGAGGCATTATGGCAAAGAAGCAAACCAAGTATATTTTCGTCACCGGTGGGGTCGTTTCATCCCTTGGAAAGGGGATTGTAGCAGCTTCTTTGGGTCGTTTGTTGAAGAACCGCGGCTTGAAGATGGCAATACAAAAGTTGGATCCTTACATCAACGTTGACCCAGGTACCATGTCTCCATACCAACACGGGGAAACGTATGTGACGGGCGATGGCCTTGAAACTGATTTGGACATGGGCCACTACGAGCGTTTCATGGACATCAACACCAACATGTACTCAAACGTAACAACTGGTCGAATTTATTCAGAAGTTTTGGCCAAGGAACGTAAGGGTGATTACAATGGTGCGACGGTCCAGGTTATCCCACATATCACCAACGCCATCAAGGACAAGATTGTCAAGGCCGGTGAATCAACTGATGCCGATGTTGTTATCGTCGAAGTTGGTGGAACGGTTGGTGATATCGAATCATTGCCATTTATCGAAGCCTTGCGTCAGATGAAATCAGACTTTGGTAGTGAAAACGTCTTCTACTTACACACATCATTGATTGTTTACTTACAGGCTGCCGGCGAAGCAAAGACAAAGCCAACACAACATTCTGTGACAACATTGCGCTCATTGGGTATCCAACCAGACATGTTGGTCTTGCGGACACAACACCCATTGACAGATGAAATGAAGACAAAGTTGGCAACCTTTACGGATGTTAACCCACAAGCCGTTATCGAATCACGCGATGTGGACACTTTGTATGAAATTCCTTTGAACTTGCAAGCACAAAAGATGGACCAAGTGGTTGTTGATAAGTTGAATTTGGATGTTCCTGAAGCCGACATGACAGAATGGAAGGCCATGGTTGACGCCATCGAGCATCCAAAGAAGACTATCCATGTTGCCGTTGTTGGTAAGTATACTGATTTGCAAGATGCTTATATCTCAGTGAATGAAGCCTTGAAGCACGGTGGTTACTCACAAGACACTGATGTTGAAATCGCCCACATTAATTCTGAAACGGTAACGGAAGAAAACGTTGCTTCCTTGTTGAAGGATATGGATGGCATTATGGTTCCTGGTGGCTTTGGTCCTCGTGGAACAGAAGGTAAGATTCAGGCCATTCGCTATGCCCGTGAAAACAACATTCCATTCTTGGGTGTTTGCTTGGGAATGCAATTGGCCTCTGTTGAATTTGCTCGTGATGTCTTGGGTTATGAGGATGCCAACTCAATTGAGTTGAACCCTGAAACAACGCACCCAATCATCGCCTTGATGGATGATCAAAACCAAGTGACTGACTTGGGTGGGACACAACGTCTTGGCTTCTACCCAACTTGCCTGTTGGAAGGCACAAAGACTGCTGCCGCTTATGGTAACAAGTCCGAAGTTGACGAACGTCACCGTCACCGCTATGAATTTAACATTAAGTACCGGGACGAATTTGAAAAGGCTGGCATGGTCTTCTCAGCAACATCACCTGATAACAAGTTGATGGAAGTTATCGAATATCCAAAGAACGACTTCTTTATTGCTGCTCAATACCATCCAGAATTTATTTCACGGCCAAACAAGCCAGAAGGCTTGTACAACAGCTTTATCACTGCCGCTGTGGCCTATAACGAAAAGTAAGCTCCAAGCTGATTTTTTTAATGAATGCTTTGTTTTGAAGACAAAAAGGTCGCCATATTGTTTGGCGGCCTTTTCGTACATAGAAGTCGTGGGGGTATAATAAAGTTATGTTAGCCAATATCTCAAAACACCTTGAACAAAAACTGCTCCTCTTACCGGATGAACCAGGTTCTTACCAAATGAAGGACCGCTTGGGCAAAATTATTTATGTCGGTAAGGCCAAAAACTTGAAGAACCGGGTGCGGTCATATTTTAAGCAGGACCATACTGGCAAAACGGCCGAACTGGTCGCCAACATTGTTGACTTCGACTTTATCGTGACCAATTCCGATAAGGAAGCCTTCTTGTTGGAAAATGAGTTAATTAAGAAGTATAAGCCCTATTACAACATTCGCTTGAAGTATGGAACAGGCTACCCCTACATCAAGATTACTCGCGAAACCGATCCACGAATGGCCCTGGTTTCAGAAGTGAAAAAGGATGGTGCTTTTTACTTTGGTCCCTATCCCAACGTTTATGCTGCCCAGGAAACGCTTCACTTCTTGGAAAAAAACTATCCACTAAGACGGTGCAAGGGTCGCCAAGGTCGTCCTTGCCTTTATTATTCGATGGGCCAGTGTCTGGGTGCCTGTTTTCGGGATGTCCCTAAGGCGGAATACACGGCTCAGGTTGACCGAATTAAGCGCTTTTTGTCTGGTGATACCAAGGTCGTGAAGCGGCAAATTGAAAAGCAAATGGGTCAGGCTGCTGAAAATTTGGAGTTCGAGCGCGCAGCTGATTTACGTGACCAACTGAAGTATATTGATGAAACGGTCGAAAGCCAGCGAATCTTGTCGAATGATTCAACGCCACGTGATATCTTTAACTTTTACCTGGATAAGGGGTGGATTACAGTTTCTGTGATGTTTGTTCGGCAGGCTCGTTTGATTCGCCAGAGTAAGCAGACTTTCGCCGTTGTTGGTGATGGGATTGATGAATTTACGACCTTTATCCAGCAATTCTACCTACAAAAGAACATCCAAAAGCCTAAGGAAATTTTGGTGCCAAAGGGTGTTGATCACGACCTTTTAGCCGCCGCCTTGGATATTCCGGTGCGCACGCCCGTTCGCGGTGAAAAGAAGGACTTATTGGACTTGGCAGAAAAGAATGCCAAGATTGCCTTGGATGAGAAGTTCCGCTTGATGGAACTCAATGAGCAAAAGACTTCGGGGGCTATGAAGGAAATCACCGATGTCCTTGGGATTTCAATGGGCCACCGAATTGAAGCCTTCGATCATTCTCATACACAAGGGGAAGAAATTGTTTCGGCGATGGTGGTCTTTGAAGATGGTCGACCAAACAAGGATATGTACCGGAAGTACAAGATTAAGTCGACCGACCACGCCGATGAGTGGCTAGAAACGCAAGAAGTCATTCGGCGGCGTTATTCCCGCCTTCTGAAGGAAGGGGCTGAGATGCCGGACCTGATTTTAATGGATGGGGGCATCATCCAGCTTCATGCTGCTAAGGAAGTTTTGGAAGATGAGCTGGGTCTTGATTTACCGATTGCGGCCATGGTTAAAAACGATAAGCACAAGACTGCTGATTTGATTAATGGTAAGACCGAGGAGGTCGTGCGCTTAGACCACCAGTCTCAGGGCTTCTTCTTAGTTCAACGAATTCAAGATGAGGTTCACCGCTTTGCCATTACTTTCCACCGTCAGTCGCGGTCGAAGAAATCATTGTCTTCGCGTCTGGATGCGATTGCGGGTGTTGGCCCAAAAACCAGGCAGAAACTGTTGACGAACTTTGGTTCCATCACCAAGATTGAGGCGGCCAGTATCGAAGAGCTTGAAGCCTTGGGATTGTCGGCAAAGGTTGCTCAGTTGGTCCATTGGTCTCTGTCGGAGCAAAAGTCTTAGGGAAAATTAGCTGAATTGGCTAGTCAGGTTAGAATAGTTTTATATAATGCTGGCAACCATTGGCGTTTTACCCTCGGTTTGCAGTATATTGGTAGTGTTCACATAATTGATGGGGGACGTCAAAATTTTTGTTACGGTAAAAAATCAGGTCATTTTTGTCCTGATTTGGCGTCTTCTGGGCAGAAGTGTAGGCAAAGAGAACTTTCTGTGATACACTTAACTGTCTAGATTCATTGGATTAAAAAAGGAGTAGCGCATTGCGCGCGAATACAAATGGCATTTGTTGATCAAGCACAAGTTGAGCTAAAAGCAGGTAAGGGTGGCGATGGAATCGTTTCCTTCCGTCATGAAAAGTTTGTGGCCATGGGTGGTCCCTTCGGTGGGGACGGTGGCCATGGTGGTTCTATCATTCTAAAGGTGGATGAGGGACTACGAACTTTGATGGATTTCCGTTATAATCGTCACTTCAAGGCCCAGTCTGGTGGCAATGGTGGGACCAAGGGGATGACCGGTGCGTCTGCTGACGACCGCGTTATTAAAGTTCCCCAAGGGACCATTGTGACCGATGCTGATACCGGTGAGGTATTGGGTGATTTAGTGCGCCCTGATCAAACATTATTGGTTGCCCGTGGTGGCCGTGGTGGTCGTGGTAACATTCGTTTTGCCACACCAGCTAACCCAGCTCCTGAATTATCTGAAAACGGTGAGCCAGGTCAAACACGACAAATTAAGTTGGAACTGCGAGTTTTGGCTGATGTTGGTTTGGTTGGTTTCCCATCTGCTGGAAAGTCAACTTTGTTGTCAGTGGTTTCAAATGCGAAGCCAAAGATTGCGGCTTACCACTTTACAACGATTGACCCGAACATCGGAATGGTTCGCTTGGGCGATAACCGTGACTTTGTCATGGCTGATTTGCCAGGGTTGATTGAAGGAGCTTCACAAGGCGTTGGCTTGGGATTCCAATTCTTGCGCCACGTTGAACGGACTCGCGTTATCTTGCACCTGGTCGATATGTCAGGTATTGAAGGGCAGGATCCTTACGTTCAGTATAAGAAGATTTTGACTGAATTGAAGGAATATGACCCAACAATTTTGGAGCGACCACAAATCGTGGTTGCTACTAAGATGGACATGCCGGATTCAGAGGAATTGTTTGCGAAGTTCCAAGAACAAGTTCAAGCAGATTCTGGTTTGGCCAAAACGCCTGAAATTGTTTCGATTTCAGCTGTTACCCATGATGGCGTTGATGCGCTTTTGCGTAAAACAGCCGACTTGTTGGATCAAGCGCCAGTACCAACGGCTTACCAACAGGAAGAAGAAACAACAGAAGAGAAGATTTACCAATACAAGAAGCAAACGCCTGTCATTTCCGTTGATTGGGATGATGAACTTTCTTGCTGGTTGATTTCTGGACCGGAAGTCGAAAAGCTTGCCGCCATGACGAACATGCAGCGTGAAGCCACGATTATGCGTTTTGCCCGTCAACTCCGCCATATGGGTGTTGATGATAAGTTGCGTGAAGCTGGCGCCGAAGATGGCGACGACGTTCGAATTAATAATACAAACTTTGTCTTTGAATATTCTGAATAAGCCAAAAACCATTGGCTACCTTTCAGTCGAAAAAGCCCACCTACAAAAATCGTAAGGCGGGCTTTTGTTATAATAGAAGTGAATTTTAATAATTGGCGAATTGTCGTCAAAAAGATAGTCACCCAAAATAAGGAAAATAAACAATGATTTTACCGGAACTTGCCAATTTATTTCATGAACAATTTCAGGAAGAAACGCCAATTCAAAGGGCTCTTTTTGATCGAATGACCGCCGGTGAATCTGTCTTTGGCCTGGCACCGACTGGTTCTGGGAAGACGCTGGCCTTTGCTTTGCCAGTGTTGTCACGGATTGATTTGACGGCCAAGCAGAGTCAGGTTCTGATTTTAGCACCGTCACAGGAATTAGGGGCACAACTTGCCCAGGTTATTCGCCCATATGCGAGTGAGGTTGGTGTCAAGGTCGCTGCCTTAATTGGTGGGGCCAACGGGAAGCGTCAGGCTGATAAGTTGAAGAAGGAAAAGCCGGCTATCGTGGTCGGTACCCTCGGCCGGATTTTAACGATGATTGATGGTGGGGCGTTGAAAACCAAACACCTGAAGACGTTAATTGTTGATGAGGCCGATGCCACCTTGAACGAGGAACATCAGGAAGACTTAAATGCGTTGGCGGATGCGCTTCCTCAGCTTGACCAAGTTGCTCTTTTTTCAGCTACCTCAGGTGTCAACTTGCCCTGGGTTCAGGAACTCTTTGGTCACTCTGTAAAGCCGGTTTCCGTGGAAAATCAGGCACCGAAAACCATTGATCACACTTATTTGCACGTTGATGCCAAGGCGAACCACAAGGTCTTAATCGAATTAGCTCGCCGGCACCAGCAAGCCTTGGTTTTCTTTAACACCATTGGTGCCTTGGTTGCCGCTCAAGCCGCCTTGCGCCACGAACATGCTTCCGTCATGTCCGTTGGAAATAACGAGAAATCACATTTAAAACGGGCTGACGCTCTCCAATCGTTTAAGAAGGGCAAGCTTGACTTATTGCTGGCAACCGATGTGGCTGCCCGTGGTCTTGATATCCAGGGCTTGCCATTAGTGGTCAACGCACAAATTCCAAATAACTTGACAACCTACCTGCACCGAACGGGCCGAACAGGGCGTGCCGGGCTTTCCGGCCAGGTGTTGAACCTGGGTAACGACCACGATATCCGCAAGTTAAAACAGTATTTGCCAGAAGAAATCAGTCTGGAAAAGTTTGATTGGGCCGCAGCCGATGAAAAGCAACAAGAAGCCAAGAAGTTGCAAAAGGCGATGGCGACGGTGGCTGACGACAGTGTGGACGGTGCTGATTTGGCCGACGAACACCAGCCACGGGCTGAAAAGAAGCGGGCTGCCAACCCTCAGGATGGTAAAAACCGCAAGGCTGATAAGAAGAACCGGCAAAAGCAGTCCGAAGAGAAACGCGAACTGACTACTAAGGAAGCTGCTAAGGCGAAGAAGAAGCACCAAGCACGGAAGAAGAAAAATAAGGGAAAGCCAAAGTGGGCTAGCCGACCTCAAGATTCGAAGTAATCTAATCGGTTTTCCTTTTTTTCAAGTGCAGCCAACTGGTAGTTGGCTGCTGATAACAAGGCAAACCGTTGGCCATTATCCCTGTGCTATAATAAAGACAATATGAACTTATTGACAGATTATCCAAAAGATAGTCGGGCAATCGTGCCTGGCTATTTTTTGTTATAATATTTCTTGAAAATATTAATGAAATTTGTTGATTTAACCAGTAATCGTCAAGGTTAGGCCAAAAGTCAGCCAAAAACTAAGCCAAAATATTGAAAACGTTGATATAAAGGGGGTTATCGACCCAAATGCCAGAATTACCTGAAGTTGAAACTGTCCGCCGTGGGCTGACTGCCCTGGTACAGGGGGCAAAAATTAACAGTGTGGCTGTTCCTTATCCAAAAGCCGTGGTTTCTGATTTAACCGATTTTCAGACCGATTTAGTCGGGGCCACCATTGATCAAATTGACCGGCGGGGCAAGTTTTTGCTTTTCCGGCTCTCGAATCAAAAGACCCTGGTTTCCCACCTACGGATGGAGGGCCAGTACTCGGTTGAGCCTGTAGGGGCGACCCCGCATAAGCACACGGAAGTTATCTTTAGCCTAGATGATGACCGTGACTTAATGTACAACGACACCCGTCGCTTCGGCCGGATGCAACTGGTGCCAACAGGTAAAGAATACCAAGAGGTTTCCGGCTTAGCGAAGATGGGACCGGAACCCACTGAAGCTGATTTAGACATTACCTATTTGACCTCAATTTTAGCTAAGTCCCACCGCAAGATTAAGCCATTTTTGCTCGACCAGTCTAACGTGGCTGGCCTCGGTAATATCTATACGGATGAGGTGCTTTGGCAGACCAAGGTCCACCCAGAGACCTTGACGGACCACTTATCGGCGGAAGAGGTGGCCAATCTGCGCCAAAATATCATTCAAGAGATTAACCGGGCGACCGTTCATCATGGAACGACTGTCCATTCATTCTCCAATGTTTTTGGTGAAGTTGGTCAGTTCCAAAACGAACTCGATGTCTATGGTCGGGCCGGTGAACCCTGCCGGCGCTGTGGCACAACCCTCGTCAAAATCAAAGTCGCCCAGCGGGGAACTACTTATTGTCCAAAATGTCAGGTGCAAAAGTAAGGGATTCCTGGTTTGTCTTGTGACTGTGGATTAGGCCGCGAAAATCACCGCTATTTCATTCTATTTATCTTTTAAAAACCCAGCAGAAGGTAATGGTGCCTTCTCGCGAAAGGAACTCATGACAGAAATTACACCAATCTCGCGCAACCGTGTTAAGTTGACCGCAAGAAAACACCTACAAAAAAACTTTGCTGCGGCCATCAAGGCTAACTGGATTGTTATCTTCTTTAACCTTTTTCAAACAGCCTTAGTGCTGACAACGACCTATCTAGTGCTATTGAACTATCACCAAACGGGTCAGCTGGTGTATTTTAACCAACGAAGTGCTTACTTTAGCCAAACGATTGCTAGCACGGTCGCCCTGGTCTTTTCTTGGTCTGCTAAGTGGGCCATCGTGGATCAATTTCAGGAACCAAAGGCCAAGGTCACTTGGAGCCAAAGTATTCAAGCTTTTCGTTTTGGGCGGTTCTTTGCAACCTTTATGCTGGCCTTTGTACAAAATATTCTGCTCTTCTTATGGTCGGCACTAGTGATTCCGGGCTTCGTTAAGTCCTTTTCTTACTCACAGACCTACTATGCTTTTAAGATGGACAGCCTCTTTGGTCGCCAGCAAAAATCCTTGACCGACTATATTTCGATTTCTCGGCGGGTGATGTCCGGACGTAAAATGGAACTATTTCAACTTGAACTTTCCTTTTTAGGTTGGCACTTACTAGGATTTTTGACCTTTGGACTAGCCTATATCTACGTCACACCATATTTGAATACGGCGCGAGTTGTCTACTCAAGCCAAGTCTTTGCGCAAGCTTTGCAGAAGGGGGAAGCATGAAAATCATCGGTTTAACAGGGAGTATTGCTACTGGAAAATCAGCGGTCACCAAGATTGTGGCAGCTGCCGGTTACCGGGTGATTGATGCTGACCTAGTTGCCCGCGAGGTAGTGGAACCAGGTACCTTTACCCTTGAAAAAATCAAGGATGTTTTTGGTTTGGATATCGTTGCAAACGGGGTTTTGAACCGAAAAAAGTTAGGGCAAATAGTCTTTCAAGACCCAGCCAAATTGAAGGAACTCACAGCGATTACGAGTCCAGCCATCTACTCAGCCATCGAGGATAAGCTAAATTTTTTTAAAAACCGTGGTGAAAAGGTGATTTTTGTCGCTATTCCGCTTCTTTTTGAACAAAAGTACGATGAGGCTGGCTGGCTCAACCAAATTTTGGTTGTGGCAACCAATCCCCGCATTGAGCTTGACCGACTAATGGCTCGTGACCACTTAGACGAATATGCGGCTCAAAGCCGAATTAAGGCCCAAATTTCAATTGAAAAAAAGGCTGAGATGGCAGATGTTGTCTTTGATAATAACGGTAGTGAAGAAGAACTAAAGGCGCAAGTGGAAAAGTATTTAACTGATTTAAAGAAGGAAGAATAATGGCTGTTTCCAAGCAGACAATTGAATTTCAGGCGAAAGAGCCGGCCTATTTGAGCCTGCAGGCACCCATTAGTCTTGCTGATTTGGACCGGGTTTTTAGCTTGTACTTGCCATTTTTGGGCGCTAAAGCCTATGCGCTTTACCATTTTATGGTTCAAGAGAGTCAGGCTGGTACAAAGAAATGGTCTGATCACTATTTGCTGCTTGATACGCTAACCCTTTCATTGCCCGATCTTGTCCATGCTCGCAAGGCGCTGGAGGCGGTGGGATTGTTGAAAACCTTCTACCAGGAAGCTGGCGGTTTTGTTGGCTATACATACCAAATTCAGCCGCCAATGACGGCAAGAGACTTCTTTAACGAGGATTTGTTGTCTGGCTTACTCTTTTACTTTGCCGGTGAGGACCGCTTTCAAGTCTTGGCTGACCGTTTTGGTGGTCAACCGGCCGGTCAAGTCACCGGTACCAACGTTGTGAACCTCTCGGCTAGCTTTTTGGAATTCTTTGATAATCCGGTTGCCGGCCGTCAGCCAAGTGTTGAATTGGCAGGGCCAGGGTCGCTGGACGATTTGGACTTTAGCACGCAGACCTTTGACTATGATGCGATGGTCGCCCTTATCCATGGCACAACGGCTGCTAATTTAGCGCCCGACCGGCAATTGATTATGACCCAGCAGGTTCTTTATGGGCTGAACGAGGCTGAATTGGCAACCGCCATTACGCGCAGCATTAACCTTGATGACCACCATTTAAACCGAGCTGCCTTGATGGCCTACTTACAAAATCAGTGGGGAAACAATGCTGAAAAGACAAAGTTAGCCAACCGGGGTAATCAAAGCGAAAGGCCTGTTACTAGTCAGGGGCAGGACAATCAAGCGGTTGGTTCAGCAAGCCAGCAGGCGACCGGAAGCCAGGGTCAACCAACAGCTCAGGCGCCAAATAACCAGAGTCAGCCTACCCAGACGACATCAAAGCAATCAAGGGCCCTGCAATCCTTATATCAGGCCGCTGACCTATTGAGCCCAATTGACTTTCTACGGCAAATTAAAGAAAATAATCATGGTTACGTGACGAAGTCTGAAAGCCAGCTTCTGACCAACCTGGTCCAACAAAATATTTTGCCGGTCCCAGTGATTAATATCCTGATTTACCAGGTTTTGGTGAATATGGATAATTCCGATTTGAAGCGGAACTTGGTTGATTCAATTGCCAATGATTGGGCGAAAAATCAGGTTGATACTGCGCCAAAGGCGGTGGCGGCGATTAAGAATCACCAAAACCAACAGAAGGCCCGTACGAATACGAATCAAAGTCGCTACCAGGGTCGTTATAATCGATCCGGTCAGAAGGTTGAACCGAAGATGGCTCAAAATGACCAGTTGGCCAACCAGGCCAGTCAGGGTGACGATGCAGCTGCCATGATGGCACTGTTGAAGGACCGCAAAACTAAGAATTGAGGTTTGTAATGAAAGATTTAGGGTCAGCCTTAAAAGATTTTCAAAAAAAATACCCCCAAGTTTCCAATGCCCGTTTGGCGCAAACCCTGGAAGTGATTAAGAGCGACCAAGACGTTCAAGACTTTTGGCAGGCACATCAAAAAGAGCTGAAACCCGATGCCTTTGCTGTATCGATGATGGACCTCTTTGAATATGTTAACCAAAAACATCAGAGTAAAAATCCGGACAGTGGGCTCTTTCCTGGTTACCATCCCGTTCTAACGATTGAAAAGGGTTACCCACATGTGACCTACCAGGCCAGCCAGAAAACTCAGGAATCTTTGATGCAAAAAAAGATGTTAAAGATGTTTTCAGTGCCAAAGGATGTACGCCAGGCTGATTTGAAACAATTAGTAGCAGAAGTCGGCCAGCACCCTGGCCGCCAGGCTGCTGTTTCAGCGGCCGTTCGGCTTTTTGACGCTTTGGTTTCAAAAGATGAAGGCCACCAGGACGACTTTGTTCAGGGGCTTTACCTGTATGGCGATTTTGGTGTTGGGAAGACCTATCTGATGGGGGCTTTGGCCAATGCCTTGTCCGCCAACGGGATTTCGGTCATGATGGTCCACTGGACATCGATGATTGAGGACTTGAAGGCCGGCTTCAATAAAAACAGCGCTGATCAAAAAACGGATGATATTATCGCACAGGCCAAGCAGGCCGAAGTCCTGATTTTAGACGATATGGGGACGGATAACCTAACAGCCTGGGCGAGAGATTCGATTTTATCGGTTATCTTGGAATACCGGATGCAAAATCAGTTGACCACTTGCTTTACTTCTAATTTTGATTTAACCTCATTAGAGGAGTATTTGAGTCAAACGAGAGAGGCAAAAGAGCCGGGCAAGGCGGCTCGGTTGATGCAACGAATCCTTTTCTTGGCCCAGCCAGTGGCGGTGGCCGGCGAAAATTTGCGTTTGCGTCGTTAAAAAATTCTGTTGGGGCTGGACAGTTTCTGTGACAGCCCTTTTCTTTTGTAAGCTTTAACTTTGTCCTTTTTCAGGAGGGCAAGAGGGGATGTTGATCATGAAAAAACAGCTTGGCCGCTTGGCCATTATTGCCGTTGTGACCATCCTGGCCTTTTTCTTGGCCCGTTTTGATAGCTTTTTGTACCCCGCCCCTGTTGGCCAGGTAACGGCCGTTAAACAGACCAGTCAGGAAACAACGACGGATGAATTTGGCAACCAGGACGGCCAATATACCCAGAATCTGACGGTTAAATTACTCAACCGTTCCGGCCAAACGGTTAAGATTCAAAATCAGGTAATGGCCTCGCAGACGATGACGACTAATTACGAAGTCGGTGACCAAATTCTGCTCAAGGAGTACTCTGGCTCTTATCAAATTGATACCATCAAGCGCGATTCGACGCTCTTGGCGTTGGTTGCCCTATTGGTAACGGCGACAATCATTTATGTTCGCTTTAAAAAGACCAGTTTCTTACTATTATCGATTGTATTGAACGCTGCCGTCTTTGTGGTCGCGTTGGTTGTTGATGTCCATGTTAAGAGTTTACCGGTTGTTCTCTGGTTTTCTTTGGTGGCAGTGGCTTTAGCTTCACTTTCGCTTTACCTTGTCTTAGGGCGCAGTCGGCAAGCTCATATTACGCTGGCGGCCACGGCCATTACGACTGCCTTGGCGGTTTTTGTCATGTGGTTTGTGTTACTGGTGACGGGCGGTATTGGTGTGCACTTTGAAACCATGTCCTTTGTGACCCAGGTTCCAGCCCCAATTTTCTATGCGCAAACTATTATTGGTGTTTTGGGGGCGGTGATGGATGAGTCAGCTGATATCGTTGCTGGCCTCTTCGGACTGCACCGGGAATCACCGCATCGACCTTTTAAAGACTATTGGCAGGCAGGCTTGTCGGTTGGTCGCGAAATCTTGGGTACCTTGACCAACGTTTTGTTTATGATTTTTATTGCCGAAACCATTCCGATGGTGATTTTGATGCTACGCAATGGTAATAACTGGTCCTATATTTTGGACCAGGTCATGAACCTTGGTATTTTGCAGACGGTGGTTTCTGCTCTTGGCATTGTTTGGGCAGTACCGGTCACAGCTGGTTTGACCGCTTGGAAATTACGTCATCAAGAAGAAGAGGAGGCGGCAAAATGAATTCAATTTTTGTGCTGATTGTGATTCTTCTTCTTTCGTTGATGATTGTGGGTGGTCAGCAAGGGTTGAAGACTTTTTTGGGACTGGTTTTGAACTTTGTCCTGATTTTTACGTTAATTATCCTTGTTAATTGGGGCTTTAATCCCTATATCGTAACGGCTATTATTTCTTTGATGATTCTCTCGGTTGCTATCTATCTTTCGGCCGGTCGGGCGAAGGTCATGGCAATCGCCTGGCAGAGCTCTTTGGTAGTAACTACCGTTGTTGGCTGTTTGTCTTTTTTGACCCAACACTTTGCCCAGGTTCAAGGCTATACCTTGGAAAATTCGGATGAACTGGAAGGTTTATCATTAAATATCGGCATCAACTTTAGCCATTTAGTTGTGATTGTGATGATCATTTCGGCTTTGGGGGCGATTGCTGAAGCTTCGATGGCGGTTACCGCTGATTTGTTTGAGGTGATTGACCGTTCGCCTGATATTACTGAAAAATCATTAAGTGAGCATGCGGAAACCATTGGAAGCCAAATTCTGGGAACGGCGGTTAACACGCTCTTCTTCGGGATGTTAGGGGCTAATATTCCGCTTTTGATTTGGTACCTGCGTCTGCACTACACGTTGGCGGAATTTATCAATGCCAAGCTCTTGGTCATGGAAGTGGCCACGATGTTGTTGGGCATGGTTGGTATTTTGTTATCGATTTGGCTGTCGACTTACATGGTCGAGCGCCGTTACCAAAAGGAAGGACGGAACTTGTTAGATGAATCAGACATTTAATTTGATTGAAGAAATCACCCGCAATGATGGTACGGTTTACTACGAGCTGGGTAATATTTCCGAAAATTCTCGGGCAGAATATGCTGCCGAACATGGGATGATTAAGGAAGTGCGGATTTTAAAGATGAATATTCCACGGTCTTCCCACGTGGAAAAGGTGGAAGACTTTATTAATCACCACTATGATTTTTTACCATTGGAAGCCGACCATTTTGACGAGTGGGTCAAGCCAGATGACATTCAGGCGGAAATGAAGCAGATTCTCTTAGATAACAAATTAGGTTAAATCAGCTTGTGCAATAACTTTCATAAAGGTATTGAAATTTAGACCAATTTTCTTTATAATTATAAGCGTTGTTCAAACGCTTTTTGGTGGCATAGCCAAGTGGTAAGGCATGGGTCTGCAACACCCTGATCGCCGGTTCGACTCCGGTTGCCACCTTGAAAGTAAAGTCCCTGACGGGTTATCCTGTCGGGGACTTTTTTTATTTATTTTTGAACTGCGTTATCTTATCTTGATTTCGTATGATTACTTGTGGTCGATTGGCGCACACAAGAAATTACTTTTCTGATTTTAAAATAGATAGTTGGCAGTAACACGTATATTTATACGTGTTATAATGTTATTTGAAGAAATGAGGAAGCATGGTAGAGTACAACTTCAAAAAGTTGTCCAAAATGGCCAATAATAAGGGCTTTAAAGTTGTTCGTATTAAAGGTAGTCATTATCAGTTCTTGAAGGACGAAACAGGAGAATTGGTTACGATACCTAATCACGGTAAAAAGGCAATTGCTAAAGGCACAGCCCAGCGAATACTGAAAGCATTGGGCTATTAAACTGATTTAGTACGTTAAGATCGAAAAGGTGAGCGATATGAAATATATTTATTATGCAACTCTATATCAAGACGGCGATAGCATTGGTGTTAAGTTTTATGATTTTCCAAATGTGAATACTTTTGGCGATGATGAAATTGAAGCGGCCGAAATGGCCAAAGATGCACTAGAAGGGTATCTGCTTGCTGCCGAAGACAACCAGATTGAATTGCCTGAAAGAACGAACGCTGCTGATATTCAAACAAAAAAAGGTGAGTCCTTGCTTGCTGTTGTGGTTGATACCTCCCTTGTAAGGGAGCGAGAAGACAATAAATTAGTCAAGAAAACGCTGACCATTCCGTCCTACTTAGATAGAGCTGCTCGAGAGAATGGCCTTAACTTTTCTCAAGAGCTGTCAGATCGACTAAAGAAAAAGTTGAAACTGAATTAAGTAGGAGATAATTGCTAGTTAGTCAATAACGTACCCTTTGAAAATGGTTTTCTGAGTGTACGTTAAAATTTGGTAGATGAACTTTTTTAAACTTTTTTGATTTTTCAGGCGTTTAGTTTGCTGGCAAACAAAAAGAAGGCTGTTAAGCCTTCAAATTGCTGCCTCTTATAGGCGCAGAATATTTTTTTCTTTTAACAGGTGGTCAGACCACAGCCATCAATACAGCGGTAAATTTTTGACAGTATCGCCAAGCTTGATGGTTTGACGACTAACGTCTTCAAACGGGAGAATATTGTCGTCATCCACATTTAAAATCAGCGCTTCTTTGCTGGTTAATGGGTAGTTAACATGTGAAGTTGATGGAACAGCGAAGTGACGCTTGTATAAAATCGAGTAGTTTTCGTCGATTTTCAATGGTGTTAGTGTTTCAATTAATGATTCGCAACGACCTAAGAATTTGTCATCATTATAGGGATCAGTAACCTCACCCAAAAGCTTATAGACGCCTAGTTTTTGTCCATAGTAGATGCCGTCTTTTTTGCCAACGTTCACAATCACTTCATACTCATTTAAAATTCTGATAACCTTACCGCTATTTGATTGGCTTGACTCTAATAACATGGGCCTTCTCCTAATACCTAAGTTAATCAGCTTTTAGCGTGGTTCCGGCTCTGCACGTGATGCTTCCGATTATTGTTTGAACTATGTATTCGTATTTATTCCAGCTAACATGATCAGTGCCTGGTCATGTATCGAAAAATTTTCGCTGCATTTGGAAGAAACAAAATCAGCGATTAGCAAGTTATGCCCTTGCACAAAATACTATTAATTGTCTAAAATGTCATCTTCGGTGGATGACATACTTTATTCTATCAAAAATGAGATAAAAACTAACAAAAAGTAATAAAATTTCCTTTTAAAAGCGGTCGAAAAAAGCTTTACCTATTTCCATTTCTAGAATATTGATTGAGCTAAATTATTTGTGCTCAATTTTTTTGCTTATAGGGAGACAAAATTGGTTCTGGCAGTCTTGATAAGGAACAAAACTTTTTAGTGGTAAAATGTCTATTTTCTCTTATCCAACATTTCGCTGCGATTGTCCTTGCGTTTTTTTTGAGTGTGTTATAATTGACACAATCATTCGAGCGAATGATGGAATAGGAGATACAAAATCATGGGCATGCGTGTTGATAATTATGTTTCACCAGAAGAAAAAAAGCAGGTAGATGAGAAGCGGATTAAGATGTTGAAGATCTTTTCTAAGGTCGCAACCGTGATGAACATCTTGATGTACGTTTCATACTTTCCACAGATTATTTCCAACTTTAGCGGCCACCCAGTTAACTGGCTCCAACCAGCCGTTGCAATGGTCAACGCTACGTTATGGACTGGTTATGGTTGGTTGAAGACCTATAAGGATTGGCCAATCATCATTTCCAACGTTCCAGGAATTTTCTTTGGAGCGGTTACTTTTATCACAGTATTTATTCATTAAAGAACAAAAGTCGCCACGGGCGTCTTTTTTTATGGCTAAAAAATGAGAAAATCAGTGTACTGATAACTAGCATTGAAGAAAGTACCATGCCAAAAAAATACCAGCAAGTTGACTTCTGATTTTGGTGGCGAAAGTGACAAAATTGTTGCAAAGGCGGTGCTGACGGGCTTGCTAGCGTGGGTGATATTTCCTTTCGTTCTTGAAAATGGTAAAATATTGCTTATCAAAAAGAGGGGATAGACTCATGTCATTGGCTTTAGAAGACCCTGTTTCAGCACTGTCTGGTGTCGGGGAAAAAAGACAAGCTGCGCTACGCGACTTGGGTATTTTTACAATTGAAGACTTGTTGACTTACTATCCCTTCCGCTACGAGGACCTGGGTGCAAGGCGGCCATCGGAAACACTCGATGGGGAAAAGGTCACGTTTAAAGGGATTGTTTCCACACCTGCCGTCGTTCGGCGCTTTGGAAAACGGTCGCAGACGGTTTTAGGGCTCTTGATTGACCGTGAAAACATCCGGGTAACCTTCTTTAACCAGCCCTGGGTTGCGAAAAATATCGAGGTCGGCCAGGAGGTTGCCGTCTATGGAACCTACAACGCAGCCAAAGCGGCCCTATCCGCTATCAAATTAGTCCCAGCCACGACCGATGCCCTCGATCCAATTTATCCGGCCTCCAAGGGAGTTAAGGCCAAGACGATTGCTGATTTGGTTGAGCAAGCCTGGGGACAGCTGCGTGGGCAGATGCCAAACTTGGTGCCACAACACTTACGTGATAAGTACCGACTTCTCGATAAAAATCAGCAAATCGAGTGGGCTCATTTTCCCAAGGATTCAGCGGAAGCCAAGGCCGGTCGGCGGTCGGCTGCCTTTGAAGAATTCTTTATTTTTCAAATGCGCCTGCAATTAATTAAACAGGCGGATCAGTCCTTTGGTGGCCAGCCACTTAACTACGACAAAGAGGCGGTTGCCAAACTGATTAACCGCCTTCCTTATGACTTAACTGCTGCCCAAAAGCGAGTGGTCGGCGAAATTTTGGCCGACCAACACGATGCACGGCACATGAACCGTCTCTTACAAGGTGATGTTGGTTCTGGAAAAACGGTGGTGGCAGCCATCGCCATGTATGCAACGGTGACTGCCGGCTGTCAGGCGGCCTTAATGGCGCCAACCGAAATTCTGGCCCAGCAACACGCCAAGAGCCTGGCAAAGCTCTTTGACCAGGCGGGGATCGACCTGCGGGTGGAACTGTTGACTTCCGGCCTGAAGGCTGCGCAGCGTCGCCAAATCTTAACTGATTTAACCAATGGTGAGATTGATATTGTGGTTGGCACTCATGCCCTGGTGCAAGATGATGTTTACTTCCATCATCTCGGCTTAGCAGTCATTGATGAGCAACACCGTTTTGGTGTGAAGCAGCGGTCAAAGCTGCGCGAGGGGGGGATGAACCCTGATATCCTGGCCATGACGGCGACACCAATTCCAAGAACCTTGTCCATTACAGCCTATGGCGAGATGGAAGTTTCCGTGATTGATGAATTACCAGCTGGACGGAAACAGATTATTACGAGTCAGCTTTCTCAAAGGCAGTTTGACCAAGCGCTGGCTTTAATGAAGGAAGAATTGGCCAAGGGGGCTCAGGCGTATGTCGTGACGCCTTTGATTGAGGAGTCCGAGACATTGGATGTTCGAAACGTCACCGAAGTCTACCAGACCTTGCAAGCAGCCTTGCCAGATTATACGGTTGGCCTCTTGCACGGGCGCTTGAAAAAGGATGACAAGGATACCCTGATGCAGGGCTTCAAGGATAATCAGGTCCAGGTCTTGGTTGCGACGACCGTCGTTGAGGTTGGGGTCGATGTGCCCAATGCTTCCATTATGTTAATATTAGATGCTGACCGTTTCGGTTTGGCTCAGCTCCATCAATTGCGGGGCCGGGTTGGCCGAGGTGACCGCCAGTCTTATACGGTTTTGGTGGCCGACCCTAAGACCGACTATGGTAAGGAACGACTCAAGGCCTTAGTTGATACAACCGATGGCTTTGAATTAGCCCAGCGCGACTTGGAATTACGAGGCGCAGGTGATATCTTAGGGACAAAGCAGTCGGGGATGCCTGAATTTCAGGTGGGGGATCCGGTCAAGGATTTGACCATGCTGACGATTGCTCAGCAGGAGGCCTTAAGTCTCGTGCGTGAGTCGGATTGGGATAACCAGGTGGAAAATCAGCCCCTAGTGACCTACTTATCCAAAACTATGGCGCAGTTCCGCCATTTTGATTAATCAATAAGAAATAAGACGATAATTTTAGGAGAAAAATTGTGATTAAGATTGCCATTGATGCGATGGGTGGGGACTTTGCCCCAGATGAAATTGTTAAGGGTGTTGAAATGGCCCGTGACCGTTATGCCGGCTTGGAATTCCAATTATTTGGAACTGAAGCCAAGGTCCGTCCATTGATTCAAAATAATGATCGAATTACATTGATTCCAACGACAGAAGAAATCGAGATGGGTGAAGAGCCCGTGAAGGCAATGAAAAATAAGCCTGACTCTTCTTTGGTGCGCGCTGCAACGGCCGTGAAGGAAGGAACGGCAGATGCCCTGTTCTCTGCCGGCAATACCGGTGCCATCCTATCTTCGGCCATCTTTATTGTTGGCCGGATTAAGGGTGTCGACCGTCCGGCTTTGGCTTCTGCAATTCCATCATTTGGTGGCCCTAATGATTCATTTGTTTTCATGGACTTGGGCGCCAATGCTGAAAACAAGCCGGCCCACCTTTACCAATATGGTATTTTGGGTAGCTTCTATGCCCAGTCTGTTATGGGTATTCAAAACCCTCGTGTTCGTCTATTAAATAACGGGGGCGAAGAAGACAAGGGGGATGAAACCCACAAGGCAGCCCACCAGTTGATGAAGCAGGCAACCGCCTTTAATTTCCTAGGCAATGTTGAGGCCCGTGAAATTCTGGAAGGCACTGCCGACGTTGTTGTTGCTGATGGTTTCTCTGGCAATGCTGCTTTGAAGGCCATGGAAGGAACGGCGTTGACGATGATGGATCAGTTGAAGGATTCGATTAAATCAGCCGGCTTCCGTGGCATGTTGGGTGCCCTCTTGATGAAGCCAGCCTTGCGTTCTTTGAAGCATAAGATGGACTTTAACGAACAGGGTGGTGCCGTGGTCTTGGGTGTGAAGGCACCTGTCGTTAAGACGCACGGTTCTGCTAAGGCAAATGCTGTTGCCAACACGATGGGCCAGATTCAAACGATGGTGCAGGAAAACTTGGTCGAGAAGACAACGGCCTTTATTAAAGAAAATGCCGACGCTTTGAAGGCAAAGAAAATTGAAAAATAAAAATCAGCCTGACGGTCGTGACTGCTATTGCCCACGTGCCGTTAATCGCTGAAGGAGTAACAAATGGCGTTTACAAAAGAACAGATTTATGACCGGTTAGCAAAGGAAGCCGCACAACGGTTTTCATTAAAAGCTGAGAAGGTTAGCCCCGATCTGAACTTTGCTCAGGATACATCGGCCGATTCGATTGATGTGGTTGAGTTAGTCTTAGAAGTCGAAGATGAATATAATATGGAAATTCCAGACGAAGAGCTGGATTCCCTAACAACTTTGCAGAAGGTTGTTGACTACGTCTATGTTCACCAGGCGTAATCGGCGGCAGGTTAGCCCGAGGGTCAAAACGCCACGGACGACACCTGCACACCGAAAATCAGCGGTGACCATCCGTAGTGAACCTGGTCGTGGTTTTGAATCGGCTGAACTTAAGCAAGCTGATTTACAGGCCTTTGTTGAAAAAGTTTCTTTAGAGTTCTTTGGGCGGCCTTTTACGCATCAAGCGATTTATAACAACCGCTTGCAAACAACGGGTGGCCGCTATCACCTAGCTGATCATCATATTGACTTTAACCCGAAGATGGCCCACCGGGTTGATTTTATCGGCATTGTCAAGCATGAACTAACCCACTATCATCTTCATCTGGCACACCGAGGTTATCAACATAAGGATGCCGATTTTAAGGCACTTTTGCAGCAGGTCGGTGGGTCGCGCTATGCGCCGGCTCTCGGCCCAAGAAAGCAGCAGAGCGTGAAATGGCACTATCGTTGTCAAAACGGCCACGACTTTTATCGCAAACGACGGGTGGACACGAAAAAGTATCGCTGTGGCCAGTGTCGAGGTCGACTGACCTTGGTGGAAGAAATTCGTTAGTTCTTGAAATTTTCTTGGCCAAACAAATGATTATTTTTACAGATTAAAAAGGGAAGGAATCATGACGTTACTTAAAGTTGGCTGGAGTTTTCTAATTTTACTTGCTTACCCAATTACATTCTTATGGGCAGCTAACCATGGGTGGCCAACCTGGCTAACCCTGGTTGCCGCTTTCGTCTTAATGCTTGTCGGCAGTCTTGGTTTTATGGCCATCGCCTACGGTGGCTACCGGCAACAGGAATTAATGGATACGCACCAAGATGAAAATGTCTTGTAATTTAAATGAAAAGGCCGTGTAAGCGTTTGCACAGACGGCCTTTTTTTGCTATGATTAAACTTTAGAAGAGGCTTTATATAAGGAGTTATGGCGATGGCAGAGCAAAAGAAAAACGCAACAATTTATGATGTCGCCGAAAAGGTCGGCGTTTCACTGGCCACTGTTTCCCGAGTTGTTAATGGCAATGATAATGTGCGCCAGTCAACCAGAGACAAGGTATTGAAGGCGATTGACGAGCTAGGCTACCAGCCCAATGCGGTAGCTCGGGGCTTAGCCTCCAAGAAAACCACTACTATTGGTGTGGTCATGCCGGATGTGACGAATGTTTTCTATTCCGAATTAACGCGGGGTGTTGATGATATCGCCCAAATGTACCAATACGACGCTTTGCTAACTAATACGGATGACGACCAGGATCGAGCCGTGACGGCTATCAAAAACTTGTTGACGAAGCAGGTCGACGGTATTATCTACATGGGGACTAAGCTCTCGGCGCCAGTGATGGCCATGATTCAATCTGCCGGCGTTCCGGTTGTCTTGGCCGGATCCGTGGCCGAAAACGAGGCCTTGCCGTCTGTTAACATCGATTATGTCACTGCTTTTGAAACGGTCACTACTAAGTTGCTGGCCCGCGGTCATCAAAGAATTGCCTTGGTCCTTGGATCAAGGGATCGGGCTATTGATCAGGACTTTCGTTTAGTTGGTTACCAACGTGCTTTGCAAGAAGCGGGCATCGATTACGATGACCAGCTGGTCTTTGCTAAGGCGCGGACGTATGAAGCTGGTCAACTGCAGGCGGCTGATTTAATGGCCCAGGATGTGACGGCTGTTGTTGCTTATGATGACGAAATTGCCGTTTCAATCTTGAACTACTACCAGGACCATGGGTACAAAGTGCCGGAAGACTTGGAAATTGTCACGTCAAACAATACGAATTTCTCGATTGTTTCTCGCCCAGAGCTTTCATCGATTAACCAACCTAAGTACGATATCGGGGCCGTTGCCATGCGGATGTTGACAAAGTTGATGAATGGCGAAGAACTGACAGATACGCAAATTAAGTTGCCATATACTTTGATTAGTCGCGGATCGACAAGAACTAAATAGACAAAAACAGGAATTCCATTCTAGGGTTTCTTTTTAATTTAGAATCATTATAAATAACTTGCCATTTTTGAATTTTTTCTATAGAATAAAGGGATAATCAACAAAGGGGGAAATTTCCTTGAAAAATATGAAGCGCTTGTCGCCATTTTCACTGGTCTTGTTATTTACATCCTTTACGATGTCGATTTCACAATCCACGATGACGACAGCCTACCCAATTTTAATGAAGCAGTTTGGGATTAACGCTGCTAATGTGCAGTGGGTAACCTCTGGCTTTATGGTTGCTATGACCTTAGTGATGCCTTTGTCACCCTGGTTACTAGACAACATTCCATTGAAAAAGTTATTGAATTTGATTGTCGGTGTCTTTCTTGTTGGAACGTTGTATGCGATGGTCACGCCAAACTTTCTTGGTGTCGTCATTGGTCGTTTGCTAGAGGGGGTCGCTGTTGGGGCACTCTTTCCAACTTACCAGGCAGTTATCCTAGAAAATACGCCAAAGGATGACCGTGGTGTGGCGATGGGAACCGTTGGTCTGGTGATGGGTTCGGCACTGGCTGTTGGACCAATCGTTTCCGGTATTGTTTTACAGTGGGGATCGTGGCGAATTTTGTTTGGCTTGTTCTTTATTGTCTTGCTGGTTTTGATTACCACGATGCAGTCCAAGATTGAAAATACGCACAAATTAGAGCCACGTAATTTTGACTTTTTGTCTGCTGTTCTTCTGATTGGCTTTGCCGGTATCCTCTATACGATTTCGGTTTTGCCCGCTACTGGTTGGAATTGGCCACTGGGGCTGATTTTGTTGCTTTCAGTCATTTTCTTACTGACCTTTGTCGTGCGCCAGTTGAAGGAAGAAACCCCATTTTTGGATTTGCGGGTTTTCAAGTACCAGGGCTATTTGCCAGCTATGTTGCTAACTGGGATGTCTTATTCTGGCTTAATTACTGCGACGGTTTTGATGCCGTTGTACTTCCAAAAGGTTTATCACTTGGTGCCGGTTATTTCAGGTCTGTTGATGATTCCAGCAGCGGTCTTCTTGTCTTCCATGAACCCACGCGCCGGCCGGTTGCTTGAGAAGATTGGCTTGCGCCCCTTGGTCTTGCTTGGGTCAACCATGATGGTTTTGGGCTACTTGGACTTAGCTGTCTTTGGAACAAAGTACCTGCTACTAGCCATCATTGGCGCCATGCTCTTGGAAGGTGGCAACGCCTTCATCATGATGCCAGCGGTTACGGCTGCTAATAATGCTTTGCCTAAGCACCTGGTTTCCCACGGGACAGCCATTATTACGACCATGCGTCAGGTGATTGGTGCAACCTCGATTTTGGTTGCTAGTATTTTGATTGGTGTGTTCATCAAGTCGACTTCTTATGGAGCTGCATTAAGCCACACGGCTGCTTGGTTTATTTTGATTCCACTGTCTGGCTACTTATTGGCCAGTCGGATTCGTGTCCAAAAGCAGGATTAAAAATCAGAAAAGAAATTGTTTTTGTGTTGAAGCCCAAAATTTGTTAATTTTGGGCTTTTTATGACGCTGATTTCCCTTTTTGAAACAAAATGATACTAGCTTTTAGGGCCGTTATCACGTAAAATAGGTTGGATAAGAAAAAATGATTGAGTGGGCTTTTTTGGCCCCTTGGAGGCAATTTTGGCAAAGAAACCGTTACTAATTGGTATTACAGGTGGGTCTGGTTCTGGTAAGACCACCGTTTCCAAGGCGTTAATCACTCGTTTAAGTGCAAACCAGCCAGTCTTGTTGCAGCAAGACGTTTACTACAAGGACCAGTCGGACAAGCCAATGTCTGAACGGGTTAAGACGAACTATGATCATCCGGATTCGATTGAGACGGATCGGTTCGTTGCTGATTTGGAAAAGTTGATTGACTATCAGGCAATTGATATTCCGGTTTATGATTATGCGCAACACACGCGATCAAGCGAAACGGTTCATATTGAACCAGCTGATGTGATTATTGTTGATGGGGTTTTGCTTTTCAATGATGCCCGTGTTCGTCACTTGCTTGATTTGAAGGTGTTTGTTGATACGGACGATGATATTCGCTTTATCCGTCGTCTCCAACGTGACACGCATGAACGTGGCCGGACGGTTGAAGGCGTGATTGAGCAATACTTGGCAACTGTTAAGCCAATGCACAATCAATTCGTTGAACCAACAAAACGTTATGCAGACATTATCGTGCCAGAGGGTGGCGAAAACTTTGTGGCCATCGATATGTTGATGAACCAGGCAATTGCCATGGTTGAAAAAGAAGAACAAGAATAGTAAACAAAAAACGCACTGTTGATGAAACAGTGCGTTTTTTGCTGACTAATACTGATTTTTAAGCAAAGATACGAAACGGTGATTAATGAAGGCGGGTGCTCTCAATCACATCACGCATGGTATCGACGACATGCTGTGTTTGGGTTGGTAGCTTGGATCCAGCAAGGGTGAAAAGCGTGTCGATAATGGTTAACTGGGCAACCAAAGAAGACATCGATTCTGACCGAAAATTAATTTCTTCAGCCAAGGATAAGAAGACTAAATCAGCCATCTCGGCCAAAGGGGAATCGGCGAAGGAAGTAATTGCGATAAAGGGAACCTTGTTGTCCTTTAACTTTTGGGCAACGAAGAGGGTGTCCTCGTTTCGACCGGAATGGGAAATAACGACAGCGGTATCTTGTGGCGTTAGTTTGACGGCCTGCATCAATTGGATGTCGTAATCTGGGTGTGAAATCACATCAATTGGGGTCCGTAAGAACTTGTGGTAGGCATCAAAGGCCGCAATCGAAGAACCACCAATGCCAAAGAAACCAACGCGCTTTGCTGAGGTCAGCCACTTCACCGCTTGGTCTAATTTTTCAGCGGTTAAGTTATCGCTGGTCATTGAAAGGGCGTTTTGAGCACCGGCAAAGACTTTCTTTGTAATGGCGGCTGTATCATCAGCATCCTCAATTTCACCAAATAAATCGACAGGTGGCTTTCGTTGATTATAGGAGGCGAGGGCCACCGAAAAGTCACGGTAGGAGGCGAAGCCGATTTTTTTAACAAAACGTGAAATGGAAGCAGTGGATACGCCAGTTTCTTCAGCCATTTCACGGATGGTGCCGGTTGCGGCCTCGGCGGGTTTCGCTTTAATATAGGTAATCAGTTTACTTTCGGTCTGATTATAACCGGCCGGATTTTGTCCGAGTTTAGCAAAAATTGAATTTGGCATAATTGTCTCTCTTTATTATTGAAGAACCTAAGAATATAAATACTATACCGAAATTGAAATTTATTTTCAATTATCACTTGCATCATGTAAATAATTTTCATATAATAAGACTTGTAGTTTAATAGAAGAATTTAAAAAAGAGGTAATACACATGAAGTTTGCCATGATCGGCCTTGGTAAGATGGGTCTTAACTTGGTTAAGAACGCCGTTGACAATGGTCATGAAGTTGTTGCATTCGACTTGAACAAGGATTTTGTTGCAGAAGCAGATGCTTACTCAGACAAGGTTGAAGGCGCAAGCACAATCGATGACATGTTGGCTAAGTTGCCATCACCAAAGGTTGTTTGGGTAATGGTACCAGCTGGTGTTCCAACAAACTCAACAATCGATACTTTGATTGAAAAGATGGATAAGGGCGACATCATCATTGATGGTGGAAACTCAAACTACAAGGATAACTTGGAACAAAACAAGCGCACGACTGCAGCTGGTTTGAAGTTCTTCGATGCTGGTACTTCTGGTGGAATGTCAGGTGCTCGTAACGGTGGAAACTTCATGATTGGTGGCGATGATGCCGAAGCATGGAAGACAATCGAACCATTGTTTGCTTCAATCGCTTTGGAAGATGGTTACTTGTACACTGGTCGTTTGGGATCAGGTCATTACTTGAAGATGGTTCACAACGGAATCGAATACGGTATGATGCAAGCCATCGCCGAAGGTTTCGAAGTATTGGAAGCTTCACAATTCGATTACGACTACGAAGCAGTCGCAAAGTTGTGGAACCACGGTTCAGTTGTTCGTTCATGGTTGATGGAATTGGCCGAAGAACAATTTGCTAAGGATCCAAAGTTGTCAAAGATTTCTGGACGGATGCACTCATCTGGTGAAGGAAAGTGGACAGTTGAAGAATCACTTGACTTGGAAGTTCCAGCCCCAGTTATCTACTTGTCACTTGCAATGCGTTACCGTTCATTGCAAGAAGACACGTTCACTGGAAAGGTTGTTTCAGCATTGCGTAACGGCTTTGGTGGACACGCTATGGACGCTGCTAAGTAATTTAAGATTTGTTTTGAAACTTGCTCCCGTTACTTGGGAGCTTTTTCTATGAAAAACTTATTCTATCAAGCACCTTGCTATTCTAGATTAAGTTGAATTATCAGAAAAAAGGCCGACTGGCCTTTTTTCTGGAATTGTGATGGAGAAATAATCATGGATTATATGATTGGTATCGATTTAGGAACGACCTCTACCAAGGCCGTTTTGTTCGATGATCAAAACCAAGTGGTGGCCCAATCCAACGTTGGTTATCCCTTATACCGGGATCAAACGGATATGGCGGAAGAAGACTTAGAGGAAATCTTTGTTGCCTTCACCAATGCTCTAGCTGCTGTTGTTCGTAAGGCAAAGTTGAGCGAAGGTAATAAGATTGCAGCCGTTTCATTCTCATCAGCAATGCACTCATTGATTGCTTTTGATAAGGATTGGAAGCCGCTGACACGTGTTATTACTTGGGCGGATACTCGCGCCGTTAAGTATGCTGATGAATTGAAGGAATCCGGTCAGGGGATGGAAATCTACCAAAAGACCGGAACGCCAATTCATCCAATGGCACCTTTGTCAAAGTTGCTTTGGTTGAAGAATGATCAGCCAGATATTTACAACAATGCTGCTCATTACTTGGGTATTAAGGAATATTTGTTCTTCCGTTTGTTTGGTGCAAACAAGATGGATATTTCAATTGCTTCAGGAACTGGCTTGTTCAACATCTTTAACTTGGATTGGGATGAGCAAGCGATGTCGGTAACTGGTTTGTCAAAGGACCAATTGCCCGAACCTGTTTCACCATATGAATACGAAACCAAGATGAAGAGCGACTATGCGACGGTTCTTGGCTTGCCTGCTGATACACCATTTGTTTATGGTGCCGGTGATGGTCCATTGTCAAACCTTGGTGTTGATGCCGTTCAACCTGGTGTCGCTGCAATTACGATTGGTACTTCTGGTGCCATCCGTGTTGTTTCTGATAAGCCAGTTATCGATCCAAAGGGTCGAACATTTACTTATGCCTTGGATAAGGATCACTGGGTTGTTGGTGGACCAGTTAACAACGGTGGCGATGTCTTCCGTTGGGCCCGCGATAACCTCTTTGATGCCGAGAAGTCAACAGCAGCATTGCTTGGACAAGATGCTTATGACTTGATGACTGAAGTGGCATCAAAGATTCCTGCTGGCTCAGATGGTTTGCTTTTCCATCCATACTTGGGTGGTGAACGAGCACCAATCTGGGATGCAAACGCTCGTGGCTCATTCTTTGGTTTGAACCATTCACATACTCGAGCAAACATGATTCGTGCCGTTCTGGAAGGAATTACCTTTAACGTCTACATGGTCTCATTGGCCTTGGAAGAAGTTGTTGGTTCATTGAAGTCCATCCAGGCAACTGGTGGTTTTGCTCGCTCACCTTTGTGGCGACAAATGTTTGCTGATATCTTTGAGCAACCTGTGACAGTGCCACAAGCCTTTGAATCAGGGGCATTGGCCGCCGTTGTTGTGGCTCAAAAGGCCTTGGGTCAAATCGATGATTTGTATGAAATCTCAAAGTATGTTGGTAAGTCAAACACTTACCAGCCAGACCCAGAAAACTTCGAAGCTTACCGGGAATTGGCACCAATCTTTATTCGCTTGTCACGCCAATTGCAAACTGAATATGATAACATTGCCGACTTCCAGCGTAAGCACATGAAGTAAGGCGCAGAGATAATAGGAGAGAAAGCCAAGTGGCTTTCGTATGGATAAATGGAATTTGTTATGTTATTCGTGTCCATCTTACTCTTGCTGGTTTTAATCACCAAGTTTAAGTTGAACACCTTTGTATCGTTGGTCATCACGGCCTTCGTTTTGGCCCTCTTGTTGGGCATGAACCCATCAAAGATCCCGGATGCCGTTTTGGGCTCCCAGGGAATGGGAAACATCTTGGGATCAAACGCCGTTATCTTCATCTTTGGTGGGATGATTGGTCGTTTGGTTGCTGATGCTGGCGGTTCTTATCGAATCGCTAAGACCTTGATTGCTTGGTTTGGTTTGAAGCGTTTGCAATGGGCCGTTTTGTTAGCTTCCTTTATCATTGGAATTTCAATGATTTTCGGAGTCGGCATGGTTTTGTTGATTCCAATCGTCTTTGCCGTTGCCATTGAAGCGGGTGTCCCATTGCTTTACTTGGGAATCTCAATGACGGCTGCCTTGTCATCTGCACAAGGTTTCTTGCCACCACAACCAGCTCCAACTGCTGTTGCCTCACAATTGGGCGCAAACGTTGGTTTGATGTTGATTGTCGGTTTGGTTGTTTCAATCATCACAGCGATTGTTGCCGGTCCTGTTTATACAAAGTTGGCACAGAAGTTTGCTCCCGATGCCTTCCAATTCAAGGAACACATTGAAGCAGTTGGTGAAGTGAAGGAATATGACTTAGATAAGTCACCAAGCTTTGGTTTGTCAGTTTTGACTTCTGTCTTCCCATTGATCTTTATGATCATCGCCACTGTTTATAAGTTGGTGGTTTCAGGTGGAAAGGCCCCAGCTCATCCTGACATGGTTTACCGAGTAATTGATTTCTTGGCAAACCCAGCTGTTGCGATGACGATTTCTTTGATTTTTGCTATCTTTGCGATGGGACCTGGTCAAAAGCGTTCAATGAAGGATGTTGAAGCTTCATTGACAGAAGGCTTGAACTCAGTTGCCGGCATCTTGTTGATTGTTGGTGGTGGTGGTGCCTTGCGTGGTGTTTTGGTGACATCAGGTATGTCAAACCAAATCGCTCACTTGTTCCAATCATCAGGTTCAATGTCTCCAATCTCGATTGTTTTGTTTGCTTGGGCAGTAGCCTCATTGCTTCGAATTGCCGTTGGTTCAGCCACGGTTGCTGGTATCACGGCCGTTGGTGTCGTGAACGGTATCTTAGCTGCCAACCCACACGGTGACTTGTTGCTTGTCTTGGTTGCCTTGGCCATCGGTGCAGGTTCATTGATTGCTTCTCACGTTAACGATGCTGGATTCTGGATCTTTAAGGAATACTTCGACTTGACGGTTAAGCAAACCTTCCAAATCTGGACGGTTTTGGAAACAGTTATTTCCGTAACTGGTTTGATTGTTATCTTAATTATTACGGCACTTTTTGTTTAAATCAGTGCAAAAAAGAACTGTTGGTATTAACAACCAGCAGTTTTTTTGTATAATAGAGTTGCAATTTGTAATCGTTCTGGTACAATAGTGACCATTGGTGATTCACGTGTAAGTGGTCACTTCGATAAATGTGATGGAAGGATATTATGAAATCTCATAAAATTGGTTTACTACAACTTGTTCTTTTGGGACTAGGATCATTGATTGGTTCTGGTTGGCTGTTTGGTTCTTGGGAGGCAACGCGAGTTGCTGGACCAGCCGCCATTATCTCATGGGTAATTGGTGCAGTCGTGATTGGTGTGATTGCTTACACCTATATTGAATTGGGGACAATGTTTCCGCAATCGGGTGGAATGTCAAAGTTTGCCCAGTATACTCACGGATCGCTCTTAGGTTTTATTGCCTCATGGGCGAACTGGGTATCATTGATTACTTTGATTCCAATCGAAGCGGTGGCTGCCGTTCAATATATGTCAACTTGGCCTTGGAAATGGGCAAACTGGACGCACCATTTCTTGAGTAACGGTCAAATCACGACACCAGGATTGCTCATTGTCTTTGGCTTTATTGTCATTTTCACGTTGCTCAATTACTGGTCCGTGACCTTGTTGACTCGCTTTACTTCGGCAATCTCATTCTTGAAAATTGGGGTACCATTGTTGACGATTGCCATGTTGACCATTTCAAGTTTCCACCCAGGAAACTACGGCTCAACTGTTCACCAGTTCATGCCATATGGAACAGCACCAATCTTTGCGGCAACAACTGTTTCTGGTATTATCTTCTCTTTTAATGCCTTTCAAACAATCATTAACTTCGGTTCAGAAGTTAAGGACCCAACAAAAGATATTTCCCGCGGAATTGTGATTTCATTGGGAATTGCAGCAGTTTTGTACATCTTGATTCAATCAACCTTTATTACGGCGATTGAACCGTCTGAAATTGCTAAATTTGGTTGGCACGGAATCGATTTCCAGTCACCATTTGCTGATTTGGCCATCTTACTTGGCTTGAACTGGTTGTCAATCTTGCTGTATACGGATGCCTTTGTTTCACCATTTGGAACTGGTGTTTCCTTTGCGGCCTCAACCGGTCGTGTCTTGGCAGCGATGGCTTCTGATAAGCACATCCCACAATACTTGGGTAAGATTAACGAAAAGTACGGTATTCCACGAATGGCCATGGTCACGGATGCTATCTTATCAATGATTATGGTAACGGTTTTCCGGTCGTGGGGAACTTTGGCGGCCGTTATTTCAACTGCTACCTTGATTGCCTATTTGACGGGACCAGTTACCGTCATGTCATTGCGAAAGATGGCACCTGATTTCAATCGACCATTTAAGTCGAAGAGCATGAAATATATGGCGCCGTTGGCCTTCGTATTGGCCTCATTAGCAACCTATTGGGCAATGTGGCCAACCACGATTGAAGTTATCTTGATTATTGTCTTGGGATTGCCATTCTACTTCTTCTACGAGTGGAAGCAGGGTTGGTCAATGGACCGGGCTAAGCAGCAAATTAAGGGATCTTCCTGGTTGCTTTGGTACTTGGTTGCCTTGTCAATTGAATCTTATATTGGTTCGCACGAATTTAATGGAATCGGCCTCGTGAAGTATCCATTAGACTTCGTCATGATTATTATTGTTGCTTTGGCCTTTTACTTCTGGGGTACTGGCTCACGCTTGGTTACCAAGCATTTCCGCCGTGCCAAGAGGATTAATGATACGGTTGAAGTTGAAGAACCTGAACTTTAATATTGATTTAATGAAAAAGAATCGGTTAATCCGGTTCTTTTTTTAATTCAGCAAGAAATTCTTCTGATTACAAGGGGATAAATGAGAAATCAGAAAAACAACAAAGCTAGTGTTGATAAAGTGTTTGACATTTAAATTAGAAAATGCTAATATTTTTAATAGTTTATGAATTAAGAAAGTAGGAGATGCATATGGCAGATAAAAGCGGGATGGGCTCTTGGTTTAGAAAAGCCGATCCATCAGCATTTGAACAGAGTGATGCCCATCTGAAAAAGACACTGGGCGTGAAGGAAATGTTGGCCTTGGGAGTTGGAACAATTGTTTCCACGGCCATCTTTACCTTGCCAGGAATCGTGGCAGCGAACCACGCGGGTGCAGCCGTTACCTTGTCTTTCGTGGTTGCTGCGGTCGTTTCTGGTTTGACAGCCTTTGCTTATGCGGAATTTGCTTCTGTCTTGCCATTTGCCGGTTCCGTTTACTCTTGGGCTAACGTTGTCTTTGGTGAAGTTTTTGGTTGGATTGCCGGTTGGGCCTTGTTGGCTGAATATTTTATCGCCGTTGCCTTCGTTGCTTCTGGTTGGTCAGCCAATTTCCACCAATTCTTAGCTAATTTCGGCTTGTCATTGCCAAAGGCCTTGAATGGATCCTTTGCTGCCGGAAACGGTGGGGTGATTGACCTCTTCTCACTTTTGGCTGTCTTGATTGTGGCCACTTTGCTTTGGAAGGGTACGAACACGACTGCCAAGGTTGAAAATACCTTGGTTGTCTTGAAGGTCTTGGTTATCTTGCTCTTTATCGTTGTGGGTGCTACCGCTATCCATCCTTCAAACTATGCCAACTTTATTCCAGCTCATAAGCCAGGAACGACTTTTGGTGGTTGGCAAGGAATTTCAGCCGGTGCTTCACAAATCTTCTTGGCCTATATTGGCTTTGATTCGATTGCTGCCAATTCCGCTGAAGCCAAGAACCCACAGAAGACGATGCCTCGTGGTATCATTGGTTCTTTGATTATCGCCACGGTCTTGTTCGTGACGGTTGCCTTGGTCATGGTTGGAATGTTCCACTATACCCAGTATGCGAACAACGCTGCGCCAGCTGCTTGGGCCTTGGAAAAGGCTGGACACCCACTTGTGTCAAACATTTTGTCTGTTGTTGCCTTGGCTGGTATGTTTACAGCCATTATTGGTATGATGCTGGCTGGATCACGTTTGCTTTATGCCTTCGGTCGTGATGGTTTGTTGCCAAAGTTCTTGGGTGACGTTAACGGCAAAGGTTTGCCAAACAATGCTTTGTTGGTCTTGACTGTCATTGCCGTTTTGGTTGGTTCTGTCTTCTCATTCAACGAATTGGCCGGTCTGATTTCAGCCGGAACGTTGATTGCCTTTATCATGGTTTCTATTGGGGTTTACGCCTTGCGTCCACGTGAAGGAAAGGATTTGCCAGTACCTGGCTTTAAGATGCCACTTTACCCAGTTTTGCCTGCTTTGGGCGCTTTGGGTGCTTTCTATATCTTCTGGTCACTGGATATCCAGGCCCGTGTTTACGCTGGCTTCTGGTTCATCTTAGGCTTGCTGGTTTATATGTTCTATGGTTCACGCCATTCACGCTTGCACAAATAAATCAGAAACAATTAATCTAATATTTTTTCTTGAAAGCCCGGAAATTTCCGGGCTTTTATTGTATAATAATTAAAAACAAATGAGAAAAAAATGAGGTTGGGTATGAGTAAAAACTTAGATATTTTAGCCGAAGAGGACCAAAACCGAAATGAGGCGGCTCGGATTAAGTATTTTGACTTAGTCGTGCAGTCTGGCTCTGGGGCAACAGTGACGGATGCGGACGGGAAGACCTATATTGATTTGTTGGCCTCAGCCTCTGCCATTAACTTCGGTCACTGTCATCCGAAGGTGGTTCAGGCTATTAAGGACCAGGCTGAACAACTGATTTTATATACGCCAGCTTACTTTGCGAATACGACCACGGCGAAGCTTTTGGACCGGCTGTCTCGGTTGACGCCGGGCGATTTCGTCAAGAAAGTTGCCTTAGGAAATTCGGGTTCGGATGCCAACGAGGCGATGATTAAGTTTGCCAGAGCTTATACCGGGCGGCCAAATGTGGTGACCTTTACCGGAGCGATGCATGGGTCAACCTATGCGGCTTCGATTGCTTCAGCAATCTCATTGAACCAGGTCCGCAAAATTGGTCCATTGATGCCCGGTTTTTACAAGGCACCATTCCCGGACAGCCATGATCGCTTACCGGGAGAAAATGAGCATGATTTCTCCTTACGTAAATTTGCTGAATTTAAGCAGCTCTTTGAGAGTTATGTGCCGGCGGACGAAACGGCGTTGGTTTTGATTGAACCAATTCAGGGAGACGGCGGCATCGTCAAGGCGCCGCAAGAATACATGGATTTGGTTTATCAATTCACTAGGGAAAATGGCATTGTGTTTGCAGTTGATGAAGTCAACCAGGGCTTAGGCCGGTCCGGCACGCTGTGGTCCATTGATCATTTCGGAATTGTGCCTGATTTGCTAGCTATTGGAAAATCAATCGCCTCTGGTTTGCCATTGTCAGCTGTCGTTGGGAAGGCTGAAATCATGGATGCCTTGCCTGCACCGGGCCACCTCTTTACGACTGGGGGCAATCCGGTGGCTGCCGCAGCTGCTTTAGCTGGCTTAGACGTCTTAGAAGAAGAGGACTTAGTTGGTCGGTCAAAGCGATTGGGCAAGCGGGTACAAGAATACTTTGATCAGGCCCAAAAACGTTATACCTGCCTTGGTGATGTGCGCATTTACGGTCTTGATGGTGGGATTGATATCGTTGATAAGGATGGCCAACCAGACGCCCAATTAGCGAGCCAAATCATTTTCAGGCTCTTTGATTTAGGGGCCGTTATGATTACGCTTCGGGGCTTTATTTTGCGTTTCCAGCCGCCTTTGGTGATGACAGACGAGCAGCTTGACCAAGTCTTTTCGATGTTTGACCAGGTCTTTACGGAGGCTGACAATGGAACCCTGAAGCCGTTGCCAAAAGACCGCGCAATTGGCTGGTAAAGAGACTTTCGCCAAGAAAAAATTGTGCTATAATTATCCTTAGTAACTGGATATGCGGTCTTATAGCTTCCTTTTAGCAAGGTGTTGGTTGATGGAAAACACTAGGAACATGAGAGCGTGCTCCCAGGATAAATGCCGAAATCGGCCGCATCCTAGCGTTATCAGGACTTAAAGGTAAAGATTTAAAAGATCATTACAAACAGCGGTGGTACCACGGTCACGCGTCCGCTCTTTGTTTTGGTCTTTTTTTATTTAGCCGAAAACCAAAGGAGAACTCATGAAAGAATTATCATCAGCCGAAATTCGGCAAATGTTCTTAGATTTTTTTGCCAGTAAGGACCACTTGGTTGTACCGGCCAAGTCATTGATTCCAGAAAACGACCCATCACTATTGTGGATTAACTCTGGGGTAGCAACTTTAAAGAAGTACTTCGATGGTTCTGTTGTGCCACCAAAGCCTCGATTGACCAACGCGCAAAAGGCCATTCGAACAAACGATATTGAAAACGTTGGTAAGACGGCCCGCCACCATACACTTTTTGAAATGATGGGCAACTTCTCAATTGGAGACTATTTCAAGGAAGAAGTGATTCCTTGGGCTTGGGAACTCCTAACTTCACCAGAATGGTATGGCTTGGACAAGGAAAAGCTGTACGTCACGGTTTATCCAAAGGACCAAGAGTCACGCAAAATTTGGGAAGAAAAGACTGATTTGCCGGCAGGGCACGTCTACGAAGTCGAAGATAACTTTTGGGATATCGGTGAAGGGCCTTCAGGTCCCGATTCTGAAATTTTCTATGATCGTGGTGAGGCCTTTGCTGATTTACCAGCGGATGATCCTGAAATGTATCCAGGGGGCGAAAACGAACGCTACTTGGAAATCTGGAACATTGTCTTCTCACAGTTTAACCACTTGCCTGGACTAACGGACAACAGTACGTACCCAGAATTGCCACATAAGAACATTGATACGGGAATGGGACTTGAACGATTGGTTTCCGTTTTCCAAAATGGTCGAACAAACTTTGACACGGACTTGTTCTTGCCAATTATTCATGAAACTGAAAAATTAGCTGATGGTGCCAAGTACGACGAAACTAAGGATACGGCCGAAAACGTCTCCTTTAAGGTGGTTGCGGACCACATTCGGGCAATTTCCTTTGCCATCGCGGACGGGGCTAAGCCAAGTAACGAAGGCCGTGGCTACGTTATCCGCCGCTTGCTTCGCCGAGCTGTTTTGCACGGCCAAAAGTTGGGCATTCAGGGTGAATTCTTGACAAAATTGGTACCAGCCGTGATTGGCACTTTGGATTCTTATTATCCAGAGTTGAAGGCTAACCAGGCTGAAATTGAAAAGACAATCTTGGCTGAAGAAAAGCGCTTTAACAAGACTTTGAAGGCTGGTTTGTCACTTTTGGATGAAGTGATTGCTGAAGCCAAGAAGAATGGCCAAAAGGAAATCTCTGGTGCAGATGCCTTCAAGTTGTCTGATACCTATGGTTTCCCGGTTGAATTAACGGAAGAACAGGCCGAAGACGCCGGTTTGTCAGTTGACTTGGCCGGTTATCAGAAAGCTTTGCAAGAGCAGCGTGACCGTGCGCGTGCAGCACGGTCAACCGACCATGCCATGGGTGTTCAAAACGCTGCCTTAACGGACTTGAAGGTACCATCAACTTATGTTGGTTGGACGGACAAGGCTGTTCTTGGAGCCAAGGTCGTGGCCGTGTTGGTTCACGATGAAAACGGCGTGGCCCAAGTGGCAACAGAAGCTCATGCTGGCCAAACGGCTTGGTTGGTCTTTGATAAGACACCGTTCTACGCTGAAATGGGTGGCCAAGTCGCTGATTTTGGAACGGTTAAGGACGAAAACGATAACATCTTAGCCCAAGTGACGGATGTGCAAAATGGACCAAATGGTCAACACATCCATACGGCACAAATTATGGCCGATGTGAAGGTTGACCAGGTAGTTGACTTAGCGATTGATTTGGACCGCAACCGTGCCGTGTCGTTGAACCACACGGCTACTCACATGTTGGACCAAGCATTGCGGAATGTGATTGGTGGGGATGTCCACCAGGCTGGTTCTTTGGTGGAACCTGAGTACTTGCGCTTTGACTTTAATCATGAAGGTCCGGTTGACCAGGCAACGTTAAATCAGATTCAAGACCAAGTCAACGAGCAGATTGCCAAAAACTTGCCGGTTACTTGGGAAGAAATGTCTCTTGAGGATGCCAAGAAGGTTGGCGCCGTTGCGGTCTTTGATGACAAGTACGGTGACACGGTTCGAGTGGTTTCCATTGGCGACTATAACCAAGAATTTGATGGTGGAACTCACGCCCAGTCAACAGCTGAGTTGGGACTCTTTACGATTGTTTCTGAATCCGGTATCGGGGCGGGTGTTCGTCGAATTGAAGCGTTGACTTCAATTTCGGCCTTAACGCGCTTTGAGGCAGAGGAGCAGACATTAGCTGCCATTGCCAAGAGCTTGAAGGTGCCAAACCTTTTGGCTGTGAAGGACAAGGTTGAAGAAGTGCAAGCCGATTTGAAGGCCGCTAACCAACAGATCGAGGCCATGCAGGCACAATTAGCTGCCTTGCAGGCTGGTGAACTCTTCAACAGTCCAAAGCAAATTGGTCAAGTAACGGCTGTGATTGCCCAGGTCAAGGTCGATAATGCCGGTGGCTTGCGCCAAATGGCAGATGTTTGGCGTGACAAGGGTGCGTCAAACATCTTGGTTTTGGCTGCCGCCATTGGTGATAAGGTCAATTTGTTAGTTGGTGCTGATAAGACGGCCAACGCTGCCGGCATTAAGGCGGGGGATGTGGTCAAGGCCATTGCCCCAATTGTCGGTGGCGGTGGTGGTGGCCGGCCTGATTTGGCCCAAGCCGGTGGAAAGGACCAAAGCAAGATTGCTGAAGCCCTTGACCAAGCCGAAAAAATCATTGGTCAAGCTTAATATTTTCTTTGATAGAAGGTCGATTGAAGACAACTGGCAAATTGGTCAACTTGGAATTTAGTCGGCTTTTTGCTTGGAAACGTGTTAAACTAGAGACACGTAAAAGTGAAAATTATGAAGAAAGGAGTGTGTACGATGAGTGTGAACGATAAGACTGCGATTTTTGACTTCGGTAACCAGGCACCAAAGGATATCCATGAAACGATGGTATTGGTTTATGCCGCTTTGGAAGAAAAGGGTTACAATCCAATCAATCAGATCGTTGGGTATTTAATGTCTGGCGACCCGGCTTATATTCCCCGACTCCATGACGCGCGTAATTTAATTAAGCGTCACGAGCGCGATGAAATCATCGAGGAGCTCGTACACGCCTATTTAAATAAGTAATGCGGATACTAGGACTTGATGTAGGCTCAAAAACAGTTGGTGTAGCCGTTTCTGACCCAATGGGGTGGACGGCACAAGGGGTGGAAATCATCCGCATCAACGAGGACGAAAAAGTCTTTGGCTTAGACCGCTTGGGTGAAATTATCCAAGAAACAGGCGCAAAGGGCGTCGTTTTAGGTCTGCCTAAGAATATGAATAATACCGAGGGTCCTCGTGCCGAAGCGGCGCGAGCATACGCTAAGATGGTGGAAGACCGTTTTAGTTTACCCACCGATTTTCAAGATGAACGACTGACAACGGTTCAAGCGGAACGGATGCTGATTGAAGAGGCGGACGTTTCCCGGAAGAAGCGTAAGAAGGTTATCGATAAGATTGCCGCAGAATTCATTTTGCAAAATTATTTGGATGCCAACGGTAAGTTGACCAAGTAAATCGTTTTTTTACTTTGGTGAAATCGTAACAATAACAAAGGATTTTTTTATGGCTAAGCAAAACCCAGAAATTGACAAGATTACCCTGATTGATGATAACGGCGACGAAACTTTATACGAAGTTTTGTTTACTTTCCATTCAGAAGAATTTGACCGTTCATACATCTTGCTCGTCCCAGACGGTGTCGAAGAAGATGAAGAGGTTGATGTACAAGCATATATCTTCAACCCAGCCGAGGATGGTGAAGCAACGGAAGAAGATTTGTTGCCAATTGAAGATGATGCAGAATGGAACATGGTCGAAGAAGTGTTGAACACCTTCTTGGATGATGATTCAAACTTTAACTAAGCATGATGATTAGTCACCACACTATTGTGGTGACTTTTTTTGGCTCAAATAGGTGCTAAAAAAAGGATAGTTTGGAGCAAAAATCAGCAGCAATCAGTGTTAGCTTTCTTAACAAAAGACAATAGTTGACCATCACACTTTTTTATGTCAGAAAAGCTTGCCAAAGGCATTTACAGGTGCTAGAATACTAACAAGCAAACAAAAGTTGCAATCCTTTAAAGCCGACCGGAGAGTCGCTAAGGTGGACAAGCAGCAAGGTAATGGTTGGAAGAAATTCCAGACCCCTGGGCGAGACCCTGGCTAACCTTGACAAAAAGGCTGACAAGAATGGACGAAGTGCAAGCAAAACGAGTCCAGTCAACCGCCACTGACGCTCTGATCTTAGGATTAGGGCGTTTTTTATTGGAAAATTGCAGCGGGAAAATCAAGGGGCATTGAGATGACGAATTGGAACAACTGCCTAGACCTAGCAGATTTATCAACAACGCAATTACAAGAAGTTTTGGACTTAGCCCAAGACTACCAAGCCGGGAAACAAGCACCGGCTTTGAAACGCCCAGTTTACGGGGTGAACCTCTTCTTTGAGAATTCCACGCGAACCAAGTCATCCTTTCAGATGGCGGAGAAGAAATTAGGGATTGACCTGATTGATGTTAATCCGGCGACTTCCTCCGTTCAAAAGGGCGAAACGCTGTCGGACACGCTGCGCACACTGGAAGCAATTGGCGTTGACTTTGCCGTCATTCGCCACGGCCAAACCGGTTGGTACCAAGAACTGGTTGAAAACCCCTATGTCACAATGGGCCTGTTGAACGCTGGCGACGGTGCCGGTGTTCATCCATCACAAACGCTTTTAGACCTGTTGACGATTGAGAACGAGTTTGGCCGAATTGATGGCCTGAAGGTTGGTATTATCGGTGACTTGGCTCACTCACGGGTGGCAAAATCAGATGCTAAAATCTTAAAGTCATTGGGCGCAACGCTTTACTTTGGCGGACCTGATTCCTGGTACAGTCATGATTTTGACGACCTGGGAACGTTCGGCACGCTGGAAGAAATTCTACCGGAATTAGATGTTGTCATGATGCTCCGGGTGCAATTGGAACGCTTCGACGAAGCCAACCGCGACGCCTTTACGGCCGTTGATTATTACCAACAGTTTGGCTTAACACAAGAACGAGCCAAGCTGTTACCAGAACACAGCATTATCATGCATCCAGCCCCAGTTAACCGCAATGTTGAAATTGCAAGTGAATTGGTGGATGGCGACAAATCACGAATCTTTACTCAAATGGGCAACGGGGTTTTTGCCCGGATGGCGATGATTACCAAGGTCCTACAGGCACGCGGCTTAATGGAGGCTGACAAATGAGAGTATTAATCAAGCATGCGGCAATCAACAACCGTTGCCAGGACATCTTAATTGTAGATGGCAAGATTGAAAAAATTGCCCGTGGAATTGAAGTCCCAGCCGACGAAGAAATTAACGCCCACGGTGCCACGGCTATTCCTGGTCTGATTGATGTTCACGTGCACTTTCGCGAGCCAGGCTTAACTTACAAGGAAACCATCGAGACCGGCTCGCATGCAGCCGCTCATGGAGGCTTCACAACAGTGATGACCATGCCAAACGTCAAGCCAGTTGTTGATACTGCCGAGAAGGTTCGTCAACAGGTTTTGTTAAATCAGGAAAATAGCCTGGTGAAGATTGCCCAATTTGGTGCGCTATCTGCCGACCTGGTTGGCGTGGGCGCAGCTGATTTACAGGCAATGGCTGATGCCGGTGCCATGGCCTTCTCAAACGATGGCCACGGTGTTCAAGACGCGCAGACGATGTTGGAAGCCATGAAGGCAGCTAAGCAGGTCGACCGCGTGATTTCGGCTCACTTGGAAGATGATTCCTTAATCCAGGGCGGCGTGATGAATGCCGGACCGGAGGCTGAGCGCTTGGGCTTGCCTGGGATGACAGGGTTGTCCGAATCAACCCAATTAGCTCGCGATCTGGTAATGGCGCAGGCAACCGGTGTCAAGTACCACATCGCCCATATTTCAACCAAGGAATCGGTTGCCCAGGTTCGCTTGGCCAAACAAATGGGCCTGTCAGTGACGGCGGAAGTTTCACCACACCACCTGTTCTTGGATGACAGCATGATTGAAACCGATGACCCAATGTTCAAAATGAACCCACCATTGCGGTCAAGAGAAGACCGACTAGCCCTAATCGCTGGGCTTTTGGATGGCACGATTGACATGATTGCCACTGACCATGCGCCACACAGCGCAGAGGAAAAATCAGGTTCCATGCACGATTGCTCATTTGGCATTGTGGGACTGGAAACGGCTTTGCCCTTGGTTTATACCCGCTTTGTTAAAAGCGGCTTAGTCGACCTAGATACTGTCCTTGATTGGATGGTCCGACGACCAAAGCAGGTCTTTAACCTCGCATCTGCAGGTGAACTACGAGTTGGCGACGCAGCCGACATCGCTCTGGTTGACTTCATCCATCCATACAAGATTAACCCAGAAGAATTTGAATCAAAGGGGAAGAATACCCCATTTACCGGTCAAGAGGTTTACGGTAAGGTCTTAAAGACCTTGGTCGACGGCCGCTTGGTCTATCAAGCAAAGAAGGAGTAAGGCAATGCAAGGATACTTAGTATTGAAAAATGGATCAGTTTACGCCGGTGAGCGTTTTGGATCCGAAAAAGATTTGTTAACAGAAGTTGTCTTTTCAACCGGGATGACTGGTTACCAAGAGACGATGACTGATCCCTCATATTTTGGCCAAACAATGGTCTTTACCTATCCTTTGATCGGTAATTATGGTATTAACCTAGACGATAACGAAGGGGCTGGCAGCAAGCCTGCCGTTGATGCCATTATCGTCAAGGACCTGGCTCGCCGTCCTGCCAACTTCCGTTCTGTGATGACCCTTGCTGATTTTGCCAAGGAAGAAGACTTACCAGGATTGACTGGCGTTGACACGCGGAAATTAGCCAAAGAAATCCGCGACCATGGTTCAATGCCTGCCGTCTTGGTTTCTGAATTAAATCAGGAAAAGATTGATGCCCTCTTTGCTCAGGACTACCCATCATTGTTGTTGGCCCGGGCCAAGAAGGAAGAAGAAATCGAAACTTTCGTTGGTGAAGCTGACGGTCCAAAGATTGCTTTGTTGGACTTTGGGTTGAAGGGCTCAATTGTCAAGGCCTTGCAAAAGCGTGGCGCAACCGTGACGGTTTTCCCTGGGACGACGCCAGCTTCCGTAATTGAAGCCAGCAACCCCGACGGTGTTTTGCTCTCAAACGGCCCTGGCGACCCAACTCAGTACGGTTATGCAACGAAGACCATCCTCGAATTGCAAAATAAGTACCCAATCATGGGGATTTGCTTGGGACACCAGCTCTTCGCCATTGCCAACGGTGCCAAGACTTACAAGATGAAGTTTGGCTACCGTGGCTTTAACCACGCCGTGACGGATGTGGATCACAAGCGGAAGTACTTCACCTCACAAAACCATGGTTATGCCGTTGACCGGGCTTCATTGGCCGGTACGAATTTGGAAGTAACCCACGAAGAGATTAATGCTGAAACTGTTGAGGGCGTTCGGTTGAAGGATAAGGAAGCGTTTTCAGTCCAATTCCACCCGGATGCTTCGCCAGGACCACACGACGCCGAATATATCTTTGACAACTTCATTAACAAGTTGACGGAAAAGAAGGGAGCCTAAGATGCCCAAGCGAAATGACATTCATAAAATTTTGGTAATTGGTTCGGGACCAATTATTATCGGTCAAGCGGCCGAATTTGACTATTCCGGTTCACAGGCCTGCCTCTCATTAAAAGAAGAGGGCTACCAGGTGGTGTTGATTAACTCCAACCCCGCTACCATCATGACGGACCAAGAAATTGCCGATAAGGTGTACTTGGAACCCATTACCTTGGACTTCGTCAAGGAGGTCTTGTACCGAGAAAAGCCGGATGCCATTTTGCCAACCTTAGGAGGCCAAACCGGCCTAAACATGGCCAAAGATTTAGCCGATTCTGGTATCTTGCAGGAATTAAACATTGAATTGCTTGGAACGAAGTTGCCAGCCATCGAACAGGCTGAAGACCGTGAATTGTTCAAGGATTTGATGGAAGAATTGAACGAACCAGTACCGGAATCGCAAATTGCTACGACGGTTGAAGAAGCAGCTGATTTTGCTGGACAAATCGGTTACCCAGTAGTTGTCCGTCCTGCTTACACGCTTGGTGGAACCGGCGGTGGTTTTGCCAATAATTTGGCTGAATTAGAAGAAATCACGGCCCACGGTTTGGAGCTATCACCGGTGACCCAGGTTTTGATTGAAAAGTCGATTGCCGGCTACAAGGAAATCGAGTTTGAGGTCATGCGTGATGCCGCCGATAACGCCTTGATTGTGGCGGGGATGGAAAACATCGATCCAGTTGGGGTGCACACGGGTGACTCCATCGTTGTTTCGCCAACGCAGACCCTCTCGGACCGTGACTATCAAATGATGCGGGATTCCGCTTTAAAGATTATCCGGGCCTTGAAAATTGAGGGTGGTGTCAACATCCAAATGGCTTTGGACCCAGAGTCCTTCCAGTATTACATTATCGAAGTGAACCCCCGTGTTTCTCGTTCATCAGCCTTGGCCTCAAAGGCAACTGGTTATCCAATTGCTAAGATGGCGGCCAAGATTGCCGTTGGTTTGCATTTGAATGAAATTAAGAATCCTGTTACCCAGACGACTTGGGCCGCCTTTGAACCAGCCCTTGATTATGTTGTGACCAAGATTCCACGGTTCCCATTTGATAAGTTTGAACACGCAAACCGCACGTTGGGAACGCAAATGAAGGCAACCGGTGAGGTCATGGCCATCGGACGGACACTGGAAGAATCATTGCTAAAGGCAGTCCGTTCGCTCGAAGTCGATGAAAAGGACCTGAGTGCTGGTTACTTTGACGGTGTTTCAACCGAAGACCTGAAGGCACAATTGATGCCAGCTAAGGATGACCGCCTCTTTGCCATCGCCGAATTGATTCACCGCGGGGTAACGATTGAAGAAATTCATGATATTACCCAGATGGACTTGTTCTTCTTGGACAAGATTCTGCACATTATTGAAATCGAACGAGCTGTTCAGGCCGAACCAGACAACTTCGAGGAAATTAAAACAGCCAAGGAATACGGCTTTTCCGATGCCTGGTTGGCAAAGTTGACTGGCAAGACGGAAGCTGAATTCCGTGCTTGGCGCAAGGCACAGGGCTTGTTACCAACCTTTAAGATGGTTGATACGGTTGCTGGTGAATTTGAGTCCAAGACGCCTTACTACTATGGCACTTATGAAGACGAAAATGAGTCCATTGTCACGGACCGACCTTCCGTTTTGGTTCTTGGCTCTGGCCCAATCCGGATTGGACAGGGAGTGGAATTTGACTACGCTACTGTTCACGCCGTGAAGGCCATCCAACAGGCGGGTTATGAAGCTATTATTCAAAACTCAAACCCCGAAACAGTTTCAACTGATTTTGCTATTTCTGACAAGCTTTATTTTGAACCATTAACCCTAGAAGATGTCTTGAACGTGATTGACCTCGAACAACCTTTGGGTGTAGTGGTGCAGTTCGGTGGGCAAACGGCCATTAACTTGGCTGCTGGTTTGGAAAAAGCTGGTGTCAAGGTCTTGGGAACCACGGTGGCTGATTTGGACCGCGGGGAAGACCGCGATGAATTTGCCAAGGTGATTGATAAGCTAGGTTTGCCAAAGCCAAAGGGTGAAACGGCCACGACCAAAGAGGGTGCCTTGAAGGCAGCCAATGACCTTGGTTACCCCGTTTTGATTCGACCATCTTACGTGATTGGTGGCCGGTCAATGGCCATTATCGATTCTGATGACGACCTGAAGACCTATATGGAACAGGCGGTGAAAGTTTCAAATGATCACCCAGTTCTGATTGATGACTACCTCACTGGTCAGGAAGCTGAAGTTGACCTGATTTCAGATGGGACGGACGTCTTGATTCCAGGAGTGATGGAGCACATTGAGCGTTCTGGAATTCACTCAGGTGATTCCTTTGCGGTTTATCCAACGCAAAAGATGTCTGACAACGTCAAGGCTCAAATTGTCGAATCTGCTCAAAAGTTGGCCAAGGAATTGAATGTGATCGGCTTGATGAATATTCAGTACGTGATTCATGATGAAATCGCCTACGTGATTGAAGTCAACCCACGGGCTTCGCGGACGTTGCCGTTCTTGTCAAAGGTCACTGATATTCCAATGGCGCAGGTCGCTACGCAAATCATGTTAGGCAAGTCCTTGAAGGACTTGGGTTACCAATCTGGTTTGGTTCCTGAACCAGCAGAAGTTCATGTTAAGGCACCAGTCTTCTCATTTGCCAAATTAGCTGGCTTGAATTCAACGGTTGGACCAGAAATGAAGTCAACCGGTGAAGTTATGGGAACTGCTGATAACTATGATCAGGCACTTGCCAAGGCGATGGTCGGTGCTGGCCTACCAATTTTGCACCAGGGTCGGATCCTTTGGGACTTAGCCGAAGCAGACCAGCAAGAGGGCTTGGCCCTAGCTAAGCGCTTTGCAGCCCTAGGCTTTGAATTGTCTGCTACCGACAGTAATTTGGCTTTCTTGCAGGAAAACGGTGTTGCGGCCGAAGCAGCGCCAGCTGATTTGCCAATGGCGATGGCCAAGCAAGAATTCCAAATTATGGTTAATACACTCGACCAGGCTGACCAGGCTTTGGCAGGGGAGAGCCCTGTTCGAGCAGCAGCAATCGTCAACGAGGTGGCCTTGTTTACGGCCTTGGATACCGTCGCTGCTTACTTGACGGTTTTGGAATTACCAGAAGAAACACACTTTGTAAAAGCATTGGGAGAATAATTCATGACTGAAATTGATTTGAGCGCCGACCTGTTTGGCCAAACTTTAACGAGCCCACTGCTCAACGCCTCTGGGGTCCACTGCCAGACCAAAGAAGAATTGAATGACTTGGCAAACACAAGTAACTTGGGCGCCATGGTGACAAAATCAGCGACGCTGCAGGCTCGTGAAGGAAACCCAAACCCACGGTACTATGACCTCGAAAATGGTTCAATTAACTCGATGGGGTTGCCAAACTTGGGTTATGATTTTTACCTCGATTACGTTTTGCAAGAGCAGACAAAGCCAACAATTTTGTCAGTTGCCGCTTTGTCTGCAGCCGATGCGATTACTTTGTTAAAGGATTTGCAGGCTTCTGACTACCAGGGACCAACTGAATTGAACTTGTCTTGCCCAAACATTGTTGGGGAACCTCAATTGGCTTACGACTTTGAGGCCACCGACCGGGTCTTAAACGAAGTCTTCAGCTTTTACACGAAGCCTTTGGGCGTGAAGTTGCCACCATATTTTGACTTAGTGCACTTCGACAAGATTGCCGCAGTCTTGAACAAGTACCCATTGACTCACGTGAACACGATTAATTCAATTGGTAACGGCCTGTGGGTTGATATCGACCAGGAACAGGTTGTCACCAAGGCCAAGGGTGGCTTTGGAGGTTTAGGGGGAACAATGGTCTTGCCAACTGCTTTGGCCAATGTTCGGGCTCTCCGTCAACGCTTGAATGATAGCATTAAGGTGCTGGGAACCGGTGGTGTAACTTCCGGGGAAGATGTCTTTGCACATATCCTCTGTGGGGCTGATTTGGTTTCCGTCGGTACTCAGGTGATGAAGGAAGGTTTGGGCGTTTATGACCGTCTAGCCGAAGAATTGAAGGCCATTATGGCTGAAAAGGGTTACCAAACGCTGGCCGACTTCCGCGGGAAGTTAAAGGAACTGTAAGACAGTTTTGGCTAAAAAATCAGTCAGCCTTTTGACTGGTAAAATGATTAAACCAACAGTGATGTTGGTTTTTTCTTTTTTTGGCAAATAAATTAGAAAGGCGTATACTGGCTATATTCAATTTCAGACAACAATGATTCTAATAAAATGGAGGTGCCCTGGTGGCTAAAAAGCGGAAAAAGAAAAAATGGTTTTTCCTGCCAAAGGCGAAAAAAAAGCGACGAATTTACTTTATGCTCTTGCTCGTTTTTCTAACTTTGATTGCTTTGACCGTGGCGATGAACCAATCGATGACCACTAAAAAAGATCAAATTATCTACCAAAATGAAGCCAAGCAAAAGCAGCTTCAAATTTGGGCTCCTTATGCACAAAAAATGCAATATAAGTATCGGATTTTTGCTTCGATTTCATTGGCACAGGCGATTTTGGAATCTGATTGGAATCAATCCAGTTTGTCAAAAGATTATAACAACTTGTATGGCATTAAGGCATCGGCAAGCCAGGCTGGTGTGGTCGTTCCTACCAAGGAGTATGAGGACGGTCATTGGATTACGGTCGATCAAAAATTTGCTTCCTACAAGACCTGGCAGGAATCAATGGAGGCGCATGCCCAGCTGATTTCAAAGGGGACCCACTGGAATCCCAACCAGTACGAGCATGTGCTGGCAGCCAAAAATTATCAGGCAGCGGCGCAAGCCCTTGTTCAAGATGGGTACGCGACCGATCCGACCTATGCGGCCAAATTAGTGGCAGTCATTGAAACCTGGAATTTAAAGCGCTTTGATTTGGCGGTGAAGATGGGGGATGCTACTTCTTCAATAAATTAATAAACGAATTTTATTAGCATTATTTCAGTTAAAAAGAGAACCGGATTCGTCATGGACGCAGGTACGGTTCTCTTTTTGTTTGATTTATTGGTTGGTCTTTGATGCGAAAATCGTGACGGTTCGACTGGACTCTTGGCCAATTTTGACGATTGCTTGGCCGGTTTGTAGCTGACCTAATTTCTTGCCAGTTTTAGCCGAGTTGGCTAAGAGGGGCAGAGCCTGCCATTCGTTTTGGTTCGTCAGTCGATGGGCGATTGTGGCTGAAAATTGTCCGAGCAGGGCGGTTGGCAGGTCAAGTGGCGACTGGGAAGCAAAGGCCACCAGGAGGCCTTCCTTGCGTCCCTCACGAAGAATTTGTGCTAAGCCACTACCTTTGTCTTGGTTATTTTGGTTGTTTTTCAAAAGGAAACGGTGGCCCTCGTCAATCAAGAGGTAAACAGTCGCCTTATGTGTGCTCTTCGCCTGGAAGCTGAGAAGCTGGCGCCAGACGGTGGACATGATGGTGGCCTGAAGGGGACCAAGGTCTTTCAGTTGAGCGAGGTTGATGCTGATTTTAGCACCGAAGTCGGCCTTGGCCGTTGCTAATTTTAGCAAGTAAAGCAGGTCGTACTTGGTCGTTTTCACCTGGGTGTTTGGGGCAATGGCCTTTAGGCGTGGATCCGCCAGGCGGTCGGCCAGTTGGTTGATGGCTGTCATCAAATCAGGATTGGTGTCGGCAAGACTCTCTTCTTGATCTGCAAAACCTTGACGGGCAAGCAACCGCAATTGGGGGGCAAGGAGGTTCAGTGAAAAGGTCCACTGACTGGGATATAGCTGGCTTTTTTGCTCATAAAAAGTATCGGTGGTTAAGGATTGGGTGTCCAAAATGGCCTTTTGTTGCTGGTTAAGGTAGTAGTTAATGCGCAGGGCTGCTTGGGCTTGCCCCAGTAGGAGCTGCCACTTGGTTGGCCAGGTTAAATCAAGGGCAGTTAGCAAGTCTTCTGCTGCCAGTTGGCTGAGATCAAAGTAGACGTTTTGGCCAATGTTATAGGACACCTGCTGGTCGTCTGCTCGGCTAAACTCACCGGTTGGGTCGAAAATGATTTGTCCGAGTCGATTTTCTTGTAGTTGTCGGCTAATTTGTTTGAGGGTTGTTGATTTGCCGGACCCAGTTTGCCCAACCAAAAGCAGGTGTGGGGCGAAAAGCGTCGTGGCCGCTGGTTGGTACTTGGTCTTGAACCAGCCAGTCTGGCCTAAAGTGAGTAAGTGTTCGCTAGTTTGCATGATTTTTCCACCTTTAATTATAGTTACCTTACCAAAAAATCAGACAGGCTGTAAATGGTTAATTACTGGTGGCTGAGGCTAGGTTGGCGGGTATTTTTCAGGAGAGCGAGTTCGACCAGGACTGTTTTTTGTCTTGGCCTGATTTTTCTTGAATTATGATAAAATAAAAGCAGTGAACAAAAACGATTTAGGATGGCAAAATGACTATTGAAGAACTAACCAAGGGTATGAATAGCAAGCAAGCAGAGGCGGTCAGAACGACAGAGGGACCGCTTTTAATTATGGCTGGTGCCGGCTCTGGGAAGACCAGGGTTTTGACGCACCGTGTTGCGCATTTGATTGAAGACTTAGATGTGGCGCCTTGGCGGATTTTGGCCATCACCTTTACGAATAAGGCTGCCCGTGAAATGCGGGAGCGAATTGGTAAATTAGTGGATGAACAGCTGGCCCAATCCGTTTGGGTTTCAACATTTCACGCCCTGGCTGTCCGGATTTTGCGTCGAGATGGCGAACGCATCGGTTTGGGTAAGAACTTCACGATTTTGGATAGTTCTGCTCAAAAGACGCTGGTGAAGCGGGTGATTAACGATTTGAATTTGGATTCAAACCAGTATGATCCACGGACTATCCTGGGAACCATTTCTAACGCCAAAAACGATTTATTAACGGCCAAGGATTACCAAGAACAGGCCGCTAATTTTTATGAAGAGCGGGTGGCGGAAGTTTATTCTTCTTACCAAAAGGCCTTGCGTCAGGCGCAGTCAGTCGACTTTGATGACTTAATTATGTTGACGATTGAACTCTTTGAAAAGGCCCCCGATGTTTTGCAACGCTACCAGGACCAATTCCGTTACCTCCACGTCGATGAGTACCAGGACACCAACGATGCCCAGTACAAGATTGTCAACATGCTGGCGCAGGGTTCGAAGAACTTGGCCGTTGTTGGAGATGCCGACCAGTCAATTTATGGTTGGCGTGGTGCCAACATGCAAAATATTTTGAACTTTGAAAAGGATTGGCCCGAGGCAAAATCAGTCTTCCTGGAACAAAATTATCGGTCAACTCAATCGATTTTGGACGCTGCCAATGATGTGATTAATCACAACAACGAGCGAGTGCCGAAGAAGCTCTGGACCGAAAACGGTGTTGGGGACAAGATTACCTATTACCGGGCCCAGTCTGCTCAAGATGAGGCCTATTATGTATTGGGTCAAATTCAAAAGGGCCAACGCGAGAACCATAAGTCCTTGTCCGATTTTGCCATTCTTTACCGGACCAATGCCCAGTCGCGTGCCATGGAAGAGTCCTTGGTCAAGGCGAACATTCCTTACACGATTGTCGGTGGGCATAAGTTCTACGACCGTAAGGAAATTTTGGACATTATGGCCTACTTGTCGTTGGTCGCCAATCCGGCTGACAATGCGGCCTTAGAACGGATTATCAACGTTCCCAAGCGTGCCATCGGCCAGTCAACGGTTGACCGGCTCTTTACCTTTGCCAACCAGGTGAACTTACCGATGTTGGCGGCCATCGACCAAGTCGAAATGGCCCAGGATATCCGCCCAGCAGCGGTGACAAAGTTGCTTTCCTTTGCCGAAATGGTGCATAACTTCCGCCAACAGGCTGAGTTCTTAACCGTTTCTGAGCTAACGGACTTGATTTTGGAGCAGTCCGGCTATCGCAAAGAATTACAGGCAAAATCAGACCCCGAGTCGCAATCACGACTGGAAAACCTGGATGAATTTTTGTCTGTTACGAAGGAATTTGATGACAAGTACGACGCTCAGGCGGAAGACGCAGTCAACCCGTTGACTGATTTCTTAGGATCGACGGCCTTAATGGCTGACTTAGACAATGTCGAGGAAGATAGCGGGGTGGTCACATTGATGACCCTGCACGCCGCCAAGGGACTGGAATTTCCAACGGTCTTCTTGATTGGCCTTGAAGAGGGCTTGTTCCCACTGGGCCGGGCCGCACAAGACGAGGATCAGTTAGAGGAAGAACGCCGTCTGGCCTATGTCGGGATTACGCGTGCTGAGCAGAAACTCTATTTGACCAACGCCTTCTCTCGTTTGCTATACGGCCGGACACAGGCGAACCAACCTTCTCGCTTTATTGATGAGATTTCGCCTGAATTGATTGAGCAGGCCTATCCGGCAGGTGGTTCTGGCGTTTCTTCTGGTCTGTCCTCAAAGTTCCTCCGGGCAACGAGCACCACTTATCAGGGGGCTGCTAAGGCCAGTCCGGTTCAAAAGAAATCAGCCGGAACCACTGGTGCCGAGGGCGTTATGTGGCAGGCCGGCGACAAGGTTTCACACAAGAAGTGGGGGATTGGGACGGTTGTTTCAGTTACCGGTGATCAGGCGGACCAAGAACTCAAGGTCGCCTTCCCAGAAGATGGCATTAAACAACTTTTGGCTGCCTTTGCACCAATCACACGGGTTGATTAAGCGGGCAGGAAGGTACCGAGGTTTTTCCCTTGGTGCAGTCACAGCCATGGCGGTCGCTGATTAAACGACCGTGTAGAAAGGATTTTTTATGGCAAGTAATCCACAACCAACAAATATGTCGACAAAGGATGCGCAAGTCGAAATCAGTCAGCTGCAAGATGAACTGACCGATTACGGGATTGCCTATTATGAGCAAGATGCGCCCAAGGTTGAAGACCACGTTTATGATGAAAAGTATGCCCGGCTGGTGGCCTTGGAACAGGCCTTTCCACAATTTGTGACACCAGATTCGCCGACACAAAATGTTGGTGGTGCTCAGACCAAGTCCGGCTTGGAAAAGGTGCAACATCCAGTGCCAATGCTTTCTTTGGGGGATGTTTTTTCCATAGAAGAACTTCAAGAATGGGAAAATCGCACGGTCAAGGCATTGGGTGGTCAACAACCGTCCTATAACTTGGAGTTGAAGATTGATGGTTTGGCCGTTTCTTTAAAGTATGAAAATGGTCGCTTAATTCAGGCTTCCACTCGGGGTAATGGCCTGATTGGCGAAGATGTGACGGCTAACGTCAAGACCATCGCGGATGTGCCCCAAGAATTAAAAGAGCCCTTAACCATTGAAGTTCGTGGTGAGATTTATATGCCCAAGGCCTCCTTTGCGCATTTGAATGAGGAGCGGGAAAATCAGGGCCAAGAACCTTTTGCCAATCCACGGAATGCAGCGGCCGGGTCTTTGCGCCAACTAGATGCACGCGAAACCAAGAAGCGGAAGTTGTCCGCCTTTATCTACTATACGGCCGAGGCCGATACCTTGGGTGTAACCAAGCAATCAGATGTTTTGCGACGCTTTGCCGAACTTGGTTTGCCAACCAACAAGGATAATCGCGTGATTGGCCAAATGAAAGATATTGCCCCCTATATTGCTGAATATACTGAAAAACGTGACGGCCTACCTTACGGAATTGATGGCGTTGTTGTCAAAGTTGATGATATCGACTCTGAAATTGACCTGGGAAACACGGTCAAGGTGCCACGGTGGTCCATCGCTTATAAGTTTCCACCGGAAGAGGAACAAACAATTGTCCGTGACATCGAGTGGACGGTTGGCCGAACGGGTGCAGTCACGCCGACGGCGGCCATGGATCCGGTTCTCTTGGCTGGGACAACGGTGCAGCGGGCTTCTTTGCACAATCCGGACTACCTTGAGGAAAAGGATGTCCGCGTTGGCGATACGGTGACCTTGCACAAGGCCGGTGATATTATCCCGGAAATTGGGCAGGTAATTCTAGATAAACGCCCAGCCGATGCTAAAAAGTATCAAATTCCAACAACCTGTCCTTCCTGTGGTGCTGATTTGGTCCACGTTGAGGGCGAAGTGGTGTTGCGCTGCATTAACCCAGCCTGTCCGGCACAGTTGCAGGAAGGGCTGACTCACTTTGCTTCCCGCAATGCGATGAACATTGATGGCCTTGGCCCACAGATTGTTAGCCAGCTTTTGGAGAAAAAATTGGTGACCGATGTGGCCTCGATTTATTCCCTGACGGTTGACCAGCTGCTATCCTTGGATAAGTTCCAAGAAAAATCAGCGAACAACCTAGTGGCGGCCATTCAGGCATCCAAAGCAAACTCTGCTGACCGCTTGCTCTTTGGTTTGGGAATCCGCTTGGTCGGAGCCAAAGCGGCGAAAACGATTATGGCGACCCTGCAGGACTTACCCAGTCTGGGACAGGCCAATGCTGACCAAATTGTGGCCATCGATGGAATTGGCCAAGCGATTGCGGATTCCGTTGTGAAATACTTCGATGAACCCCAGTCCCAAGCCCTTTTGGCCGAATTGGCTAATGCTGGCGTAAATCTAGAATACTTGTCCGAAACGGGTCCAATTGATGAAAATTCATTTTTCTATGGTAAAAAGATCGTTTTGACTGGTAAACTAGAGCAGAGTTCACGGAGTGAAATTGCTGCCTGGTTAGAAGCCCATGGTGCCAGCGTCACGGGATCAGTTTCTAAGAAGACTGATTTAGTGATTGCCGGTACCGATGCGGGTTCGAAGCTGACAAAAGCAAATGATCTTGGAATCACTGTCTGGAATGAGCAAGAATTTTTGTCAGCCCAGCAAAATGAGGCCGGCTAAAGCAGTCGGTCACGGTAAGGAAAACTTACCGGTGGTTGTACTTGGTGTTTTCAGCCAAGATGTCAAAGAGGAAGAACAATGTTAAAACGGATTTCAAAGCGGGGTTATATCCTAATCGGCCTCGTGCTTCTGATTATTTTAGGAGCCTTTTTTTACTTTATTAATATCGCTTCGGTCACACCCAGTGTTTCCAAAACCAAGGGCGTTCAGTTAACGCAAAGTTCTGCAGGGGATTACCAGACAGTCATCAAGGATGGTCATTACTTGACTTCAGCCGCTCGCGGAATTACTGCAACGTCTTTGAACAATTCTTTGGATGTTCAAGATTTTGAAACTTCATTGTTGAATTTGTCGAAGTCACACTTCAAGACTGGGCGTTATATCTTCCAAGAAGGTCAGTATCTTGACTCTGATACGGTCAATGGCCTCTTAGCCCGCCAAACGGATAGTAACTCGACTGGTTTGAATCCAAAGGATAACGGCAAGACGGATAGCTCAAGAAATCCAATTTACGTTCAAACGTTGACTGAACAAGATTTCATGACCAAGAGTGGTAATAACCTGCAATTAGCCGGAATGGTTGTTGGTGTGGCGATGAATAGTCAGGATGCCTACCAAAAAGAACAGTATGGTACGACCTATTACCAGACGATTTCAGATAAGGATCGAATTGCCTACGGCCAAAAGATTGCTCCGAAGTTGATCAAAACGATTCGTGAGCAACAGGGTGTTGGCAAGAACATTCCAATCGTATTGGCCATGTATGATACTGCTTCTCAGGACTCATTGGCGCCAGGTTCTTTCTATGCGGAAGCGACCTCAAAATCAGGTACTGATATCGGTGATTGGTCAGATATCAACGAAAAGTCGATTGTTCTGCCAAAGGAATCGGATGATACTTCGAGCCTTGGATCTGATGAAAATACTGGCTTTAATAACTTCAAGACGGATATTTCGAACTTTTTCCCAAACATTGCTGGGGCAACAGCTTCTGCTAAGTTTACGAATAATAAGTTGTCTTCCATGAATGTTACGGTAACAACGCAGTTCTATTCACCAACTGAAATCGAAGCTTTCTCGAACTATGTGGCCACATCTGCTATGAAGTTCTTACCTTCATCAGCTCCTGTACAAATCAAGATTCAAACGGCAAACGAGATTCAAGCTTTGCTTGTTCGTAAGGCCGACGACAAGTCCTATACGATTACAAAATTGGATCAATAAGTTTGATTGCAAATTAAAAACGCTTAGAATCGCTTCTAAGCGTTTTTTTGTATCTTAATGATAATAGACCATCACGGTAATAATCAGTCCCAGAATGGCTGCTAGAGGTTGAATTTGATAGGTTAATGGCCGGACAAAGGTTAAACAGTAGGCGGCCAAGGCGACAGCGATGGTGAGAAAGGCAATTGGTGAGAAGCCTTCCAAGATGAGGGTGGCCAGGATAAAAAGCGGCCCGGTTATGAGTCCTAATTTTCGCCCCTTAGCTGTTGGCAGGAAGAGGGGCGTGAAGTAAAAGGCGGTGGCAAAGACTAATAGCCATGATTGCTTCAAAAAATCAGGTTCGACATAGTTGTTAGCCAGGTAGTTGATGCAAATTGGCACCGAAAAGGTGAGCAAGATACTTAAGCCGGCTAAGCCAAGCGGGTTCTTCAACTGAAAGGCCCGGAAGGGTAAAATCAGCAAGAAGCAGATAAAGAGCAAGAGGAGAGCTAAGACTTCAAAACGTGACCGTAATTGCGAGTTAAAAATCACGATTAGAGAAGCAGCTAAGGAAGCCCAAACGCGCCAGTCGGCCTTGGCAAACCGGGTTTTAACGAGGAAGCCCAAGGCAATCGCAGAAAAGATTGAATAGGCGATTAGGGACCAAATCTGCCAGTTACCGGCGTTTTGCCAAACCTGGTGGTAGATCAGGGGTTGTTGCCACCAGATAATGTTCAGACCAACTGCAATCGCTGGAACCGTATAGCGATGGGGTGTTGGTAAAGCAGCGACTTGGGCCTGGCTAGCTTGTTGCTGCTGGTGCTGTTGTTCTTGCCGTCGTTGTGACCGAGAGAAGAAGTCGGCTGTTTTTTCCTGGAGCGGTTCGTCAGTTGCGCCATCGAGTGGCGTGCTGGTTTGTTGGTCAGGATTGGTTGTTTCATTTTCTTTTGTCATCAGAACCTCGAAAGTCAATTGCTATTTCTTATTCTATCATGTAGAATATAAATTATAAATTACATAACTATCAAGAGCAGGGAAGTGATACAGCACGGTGAACCTGCACCAACCGGCATTCGCACGGTGGTAATTCTGTAAGATAGGCAACTTGCAAAGCGCTTTGGGTTGTCCAAGGCGCTTTTCTTTTGTCTCTTAATTGTTAGTTAATTTAAAGGAGAAAAAGAAAATGACAAAATTTTTTACTGCTGAATCAGTCGCCAATGGGCACCCGGATAAGGTGGCGGACCAAATCGCCGATGCGATTTTGGATGCTGTATTGACAGAAGACCCAAAGGCTCGGGCCGCAATCGAAGTGACGACGTCAACGGGGGATGTTTCCATTTTTGGCGAGTTGTCTACGACTGCCTATGTGAACGTCCGTCAAATTGCCGTTGATACGATTAAGTCTATCGGCTATGACAAGCCGGAATTTGGCTTTTCAGCTGATTCCATCAATGTTTCTAACAAGATTGTGGAACAATCACCCGATATTGCCCAAGCTGTTGATGCTGCCGAAGATGATCCTGACCAATTAGGCGCCGGTGACCAAGGAATGGTCTTTGGTTATGCAACCAACGAAACGGCTGATTATTTGCCATTGGCTTTGGACTTGTCCCACCAGTTAATGCGTAAAATTCGTCAGGTACGAAATGACCAAGAATTGACCTACTTGCGTCCGGATGCCAAGGGTGAAGTAACGTTGGAATTAACGGATGATGGCCAGGTTAAGCGAATTGCTGCCGTTGTCTTGTCAACTCAGCATGATGCAGAAGTAACATTGGAACAATTGCGTGCTGATATTAAAAAGTTTGTGATTGACCCTGTTTTGCCTGCTAATTTGGTTGATGACCAAACGAAGTATTACATTAATCCATCCGGCCGCTTTGTCTTAGGTGGCCCTCAAGCTGATTCTGGTTTGACTGGTCGGAAGATTATCGTCGATACTTATGGTGGGGCAGCCCACCACGGTGGTGGCGCTTTCTCAGGAAAGGATGCAACCAAGGTTGATCGGTCAGCTGCTTACTATGCTCGCTATGTGGCGAAGAACTTGGTTGCTGCTGGCTTGGCCGACAAAATTGAGCTCCAGGTAGCCTATGCGATTGGTGTCGCCAAGCCGGTTTCATTGAATATTGAAACTTTTGGGACCGCTAAAGTCTCAGAGGACAAGATTGAAGCCATCGTTGAGAAGCTCTTTGATTTCCGTCCCTTGTCAATCATTAACAGCCTAGACCTTCGTCGCCCAATCTACAAGCAAACAGCTGCTTATGGCCACTTTGGTCGTCCTGATTTGGACTTGCCATGGGAAAAGTTGGACCAGGTTGACCAAATCAAGGCGGAATTGTAAGCTAATTTCCCTTAGGAAAAATCAGAACCATCATACAAACGAACAAAAGACCTGAATGCCGTCGAAGGACGCATCCAGGTCTTTTCATTTGTGTTGATTAGTTTTCGCTAACTTTCATGATGGGGTAGGTTCCCGCAATCGTCATGGTGAAGGAATAGGCACCGGATTGCAGGAGACGGCCATCGGTTTTGACCGACTGAATATCTTGGATATGAAAATCGGCAGGAATCATTAGCGGAATGGTGGTAAAGCCCTTTCGACTAGGATTCTCCACGCCTTTTTTACCACGCAGATAAGTCAGCATGATTTGTGGCCAGGGAAGTTGGTTCACCAGCCGAATTTCGGCCGCGATACCATCTTGGCCCAGAATAATTTGTAAACCGAGCGTCTTGGAATGGTTTTGGTAGGTATGGGCAAAACGAAGGGTCCAGGAGAAGCTGATTTTATTTTGGTTGCGTGAGGCCTGGCCCCAGAAAGAAAACATTTGATGAAAGGCATGCTTCCAAGCAAATTTTTGATTGAACTTGGGTAAAATGGCTGAAAAATCAGGGCCAACCTGAAAGCTATCCAAGAAGTATTGCTTGCCTTGCTTTGGAACAGAGCCAGTCACTAGTCCCAGAGGAGCTTGCCGGATAGTTTGGTTGCTTAAGGAAGTTAAAATTTGATTCACCAGACGATTTGTTGAGTGGCTTTTATCGTTCCAGTTGATGAGCAAAAGTGGCCAGCGCAGGGTATCGTCAAAGTCTAAAATTGCAGCCAGAGTTGCATTCAAGGAAGCTGGATTACCAATGACGACGATTGGCAGGACTTCTTCTGTCTGCATGGTCTTAGCGACTTTCCGGGCGAGGTTATAGACTGGGTTTTGCGTCGATGCCTTTTGAAAGCTTGTCACCGCCTGGGCGGCTGTCAATTGACCTTGAATTTGATCCAAGGCCCCTAGATCTTTTTGGCGAATCAAGGTTGTATCAATAATAAAGTGTGCTGATGTCATAATCTTAAGTCTTTGCTATGTCGTTAAAAAAGGCATGCCAGCGCATGCCGGATACCCAAATGACGGGTATCATTTCGAATTTGTCAGAATACGTCGATTATAGCAGAAAATCAGGGTTGGTGACGATTTTTTCTTGACAATTGTGTTGCGCCACGTCTTCTGGCATGACGAAGTGACGAGCAATTAAAAAGGACTGACGCCGATTGAATATCGGGCGTCAGTCCTAAAGGCTGCTCAATGACATGTCCTAATTTGGGGTTCATATCACTGAAGTTTGTCTTTTTGATGATTGTTTTCTAATTGCTTGGCTTAACCTAAGAAATGACGCAATTGGGCCATGCGGTTAATCAAGGCGGTAATAGCAACGGAAGCGCCTTCCTTGAATTCAACGACTTGGAGGGCGATCTCGGCGTGTTGTTGCTCAGCCATTGTTTCTGGGCCAACGTGGAGGTCAAAGGCATCCTTTAGGATAACGATATCTTCTTCGACTTCTTGCCAGGCAGGACTTTGTGTCTTCAAAACCTGGAGGGCATCCCAGTTGACATAGTGGGCTAATTCCGCAAAATCAGCGCGCATGCTTGGGTAATAGCGGTTCAAGACAGCCAACTGCTCCTCGTTGAGGCTCGCGTATGCCCGGCCGAAGCCGATAAATTCAGGCGGCACACCGATTGAGTAGAAGGCGCCGGTAAAGTTGATGGCCCGAGGTAACTCGATGTTATCAACTGAACGGGAATAGCCTAAGACCCCAACGTGCTGACGACGGTCACGACGCTTTGGGAAGGCCTTGAAGATTGGCTGGACGTCAGGGACCAACTGTTCGAGTGTTTCTTGGTAGAAGGTTGCTGATTTTTGGGCGATATCGGAAAGAATGGCTTCGTCTTCATCGCTAATGACCAATGGCTTTGCCTTTGGTAATTCTTCCTTCAAGTACTTGATACCGGCCTTTGTTTCGTCAATTGAAAAGTCGTAACGGAACGCTGATTGGACCGTTGCCGTTCTGACACCAGGGAATTCGCGAACATAGCGCTTGACGCGACGAGGTGAGAGGCCACCACGGAAGATGGCAGACCCGGTTCCGGAAATTGGATAAATAGCAATGCCTTCTTCTTCGGCAAATTGGTGCAAGCGTGCTAAGGCTAACTTATTTCCGATAATTGAGGACATAAAGCCGGCTGAAAGGGCAGAATCAGAACCGGCCAAGAAGACACGTAAGTACTTTGGTCGGAAGCCAAAGTGTTCCTCATGAAGGTTCAAGTATTCCTTCAAGATTTCTGGTGCATGGTATTGGGTTTCAAAGTCTTCAAAGAGTGGAATCATCTCGATGTAGGCCTTGTTGTCTTCTGTTGGTGTAAAGGTCGCATCCTTGAACTGGGCCAGCTTTTCAAACAAAAGCTGCATTTCAATGATTTGATCGGCACGCTGGGCCATTGGCAAAATGGCTTCAAACAACGGACGTTGGTCAAAGCCAAGGTCATTGGCAAAGTCTTCGGAACTTAAAAAGGCCGTCATGGCTTGCATTAAGTTGTAGCCTTTTTCTTCCCAAATATTTGGGAAACGGAAGGTCAAAAACTTGTCACGACCAAGTTGGTGTTCCTTAAAGTACTCATAGTGGGTTGAAAAAAGGCGGTCAATGACGGCCGCATCGGCGTGCTTTCCTTCCCAGTCCCACATGTATTCATCAACATCGAGGGCCTGGTAGTTTTGAAAGGCTTCATCAGTTTCACGATAAGCACTGATGAAAGGTTGTTGCGCGGTGTCCCAGAAGGGGGCGTTGGCGTTATCAGGGTGTTGTGTGCCCATAATCGCCGGAATCTTGCGTTCTGTCATCTCTTAAAGCTCCTTTTTGGGATAGAAACGGATAATCAATCGTTAAACAAGTAAAAGCACAAATAAAATGTTAACGATACCCTTTAATAATAGCAGATTTTAGAATGAAAAAAACGTCTAAACGATAAAAATCATTTAGACGTTTTCTATTTTTCTTAAATCATAATCAGCATTGGCAAAATCATTGGCTTACGAGCCGTTTCTTTATGCAAATACTTGGCCAGGTCATCGATAATAGCCTGACGAATATCGGATTCGCTAGCATTCTTTGCAGACATTGCCTTACGAATCGTATTGAAAATGACATGACGACCGTCATTAATGAGGTCACCAGATTCACGCATGTAAACAAAACCACGAGACAAGATATCGGGTCCAGACAGGATTTCCTTCTTCTTTAAGTCAATTGTGGCTGTGACGATAACCAAACCATCTTGTGACAGTTTCAAGCGATCGTGCAAAACGATTGAACCGATATCACCGATTCCTGAACCATCGATATAAGTATCTTCGGCAGGGAAGTGTCCAGCAATTCGTGGTGGGTTAACACCATCAAGGGCGAGGACATCACCGTTTTCCAGGATAAAGGTATGGTCTTTTGGAATATCAAGTTCTTCGGCTAGGCCAGCATGAACTTTAAGCATCCGGTATTCACCGTGGACAGGCATAAAGTATTCAGGCTTCATTAATGACAACATTAACTTTTGTTCTTCTTGGCCACCGTGACCAGAAGTGTGAATATTGTTTAACTTACCATGAATGACGTTGGCGCCACCTTCTTCTAATTTGTTAATCACAGCGTTAACAGAGGCTGTGTTCCCAGGAATTGGGGAAGAAGAGAAGATAACATTATCGTTTGGCTTCAAGCGAACTTGCTTGTGAGTCCCATTAGCAATCCGCGCCAAGGCGGCCATTGATTCTCCCTGTGATCCGGTTGAAAGAATCAAAAGTTCGTCATCTGGGATATTTTTAATCTGTGACTGCTCAATCAGGGCATCGTCTGGGATGTTTAAGTATCCAAGGGCCCGTCCGTTGGTCATGGCTGATTCCATTGACCGACCGAAGACGGCAATCTTACGGCCGTGAGCAATGGCAGCATCCGTTGCCATTTTGATTCGATTCATGTTCGAAGCGAAAGTAGCAAAGATAATGCGGCCATGCTTTAGTTGTTCAAAAAGCTTTTGAACAGTCTTTTCAACCCAGGCTTCTGATTTTGTCCACTCGGGTCGTTCAGCGTTGGTCGAATCCGACATCAATAACAAGACACCTTCTTCACCAGTGCGAGCCATTGACCAAAGGTTGGGCTTTTGCTTGGTGGTTGGTGTCAAATCAAATTTGAAATCACCGGTTTCAACAATCGTTCCAACGGGCGTTTTGACTGAAACGGCAAAAACGTCTGGGATTGAGTGGGTGGTACGAATGAATTCAACTGACATTTGGTCGAATTCAATGACTGACCCATCCGTAATTTCGTGGAGTTCAGAACGATTTAGAAGCTGCTTTTCTTCCAATTTGTTACGAATTAGAGCCATTGCCAGTGGGCCGGCATAAACTGGAACATTGACGGCCTGTAAAAAGTAAGCAATCGCCCCGATGTGGTCTTCGTGTCCGTGGGTGATCACCAGAGCTTTTACTTTGTCAATGTTTTCGACTAAGTACGAGTAGTCTGGAATGACATAGTCAATTCCTAAAAGAGAATCCTCCGGAAACTTAATTCCGGCATCCACGACGATAATTTCGTCCTGGTATTGGATTCCATACGTGTTTTTTCCAATTTCGCCAAGTCCACCAAGGGCGTAAACGCCAACTTCGTTTTCCTTAATATCAACTGTTGACATTAGGCGAAGGTTGTTAACTTAAATTCCGGATTAGCCTGTTCGTACACCAGTGCTGCATCGGATAATTCTTCAACATCTTCGATGTTAAATTCTGTATTTGCCTGCGCAGCTGCTAATGCGGCTGGCTTTGATTCGGCCTCGATGTAAAAGGCCTGAGTGTTTTCCCGCTTTGGATTGCGGTCGAAATGACTTTGATAGTAAACTTTGTAAACCATGTTTGTTCCTCCAAGTTTAATTTTTAATTGATCACGAACGAAAACCTTAACTTCTATTTTACCACAGCTGGCAGGGGATTGGGGGCTTTTCTATCGGCTTGTTGCTAATAAGGACTACTAGTAAATAGAAAGTAAATAGAAAAATATAAACCTGCGATAAAGTTATTGTTTTCACTATTTAAATTAGAGCAACAATAACCTAGGTATAAAATCAGGAATAAACGATAAAAAGCTGATATATTCGATATAAAAGTTACTAAAACGTTTTGTAAAAACATTCACATTAAGAATAATCGTTGCTATAATAATTGGCATAATAATAAAAAAATCACAAAATAACGACCTGGAGAATGACCATGACAATCAAAAACGTAGTAGTTGCCGGAGGCGGTGTTCTTGGATCGCAAATTGCCTTTCAAAGTGCTTTTACAGATTTTAACGTAACGGTTTACGGCCGATCAGAGGATTCACTAAAGCGGGCCAAGGAACGTTTGCAGCCTTATGTAGCCATTTATAATGACTTTTACGAAGATGGCCAGAAAGCGAATTCGGTTATTGAAAAGATTCGTTTTACGGCTGATTTGGCTGAAGCGGTGAAAAATGCTGATTTGGTGATTGAGGCGATTCCTGAAAGCTTGCCCGCCAAGGAAAGTTTTTATCGGGAACTTTCAGAAGTGGCGCCGGCAAAAACAATCTTTGCCACGAATTCTTCAACTTTTATTCCCTCACAATTTGTTGAATATGTCAGTCAACCTGAGCGCCTGTTAGCCATCCACTTTGCTAATCAAATTTGGGCGAACAACACAGCGGAAATTATGGGTCATGCTGGTACGAATGCGCAATACGTTGATGACCTGGTTCATTTTGCAAGAGATATTCGCATGGTGCCATTCCGTTTGAATAAGGAACAGCACGGTTATCTGTTGAATTCCTTGTTGGTACCATTTTTGGAAGCGGGCCAAAAGTTGTGGGCCGATGAAGTGGCTGATCCACAAACAATTGATAAGGCGTGGATGATTGCGACGGGGGCACCGATGGGGCCTTTTGCCATTTTGGATGTCATTGGGCTAAATACGCCATACAACTTGGCTTTGGCACAGGCAAAAGATAACCCAATTGAAGAAAAGATTGCTGCTTTACTAAAGGAACGAATTGACCAAAATGAAATGGGCTTGGCCACACAGAAGGGCTTTTATGAGTATCCCAAGCCAGTTTACCAAAACCCAGATTTTTTGAAGTAAGAAAGCCTGAGCTGAGTAATGTGATGCGCGTTTGCTGTGGGGTATTAAAGGAAAACAATTGGTAAATCAGTTTAATCCTAAGTCCAAGCCTGCGCTTTTGTGAAAGAAGAGTGCGTATTGGCTAAAAATTTGTTATAATAAAATACAATTACTTAACGAACGAGGGATAGACTCATGGCAATTGGCATGAATGATTTGAAGACAGGTTTGACGATTGAATACTCAAACTCAATCTGGCGTGTATTGGAATTCCAACACGTGAAGCCTGGAAAGGGAGCTGCCTTTGTGCGCTCTAAGTTGAAGAACTTGCGGACGGGTGCGGTTAACGAAGTAACCTTCCGTCCTGGTGATAAGTTTGAACAGGCCGAAATTTCAACGCGCCCAATGTCATACTTGTACGCCGAAAACGATGGCCGTGTCTTTATGGACACTGAAACTTACGAACAAATCAACATCTCAGATGATAACTTGCAAGAAGCCTTGAAGTTCATGCTTGAAGGAATGGAAGTTAAGATTACGATGTATGGTTCAGAAGTCTTGGGGGCAGAATTGCCATCAACTGTTACTTTGAAGGTGACTGAGACGCAACCTGGTATCAAGGGTGCAACAGCTACTGGTTCAGGTAAGCCTGCTACTGTTGAAACTGGTGCTACAATTACAGTGCCAGATTTTGTTAACGAAGGTGAAACCATCATTGTTAATACTGAAGATGGGTCCTACAAGGGTCGGGCCTAAGGTTGCTTAGGCTGCTTTCTTGATGAAGCAGTCTTTTGTATTTATTGGTACCGATTTTATCGGTTGATTGGAGGAAACAATGGTCAAGCAAGCCAACTTAGCGAATAAGAACTTTTTACTGTCCGCTGAAAAAATGGAAGACGGGCAAACAATGGTTGCCCGGCATGCCTTGGAATTGATTGCACAGGCAGCGACCCTCGAGGTTGATGGTGTAGCAGCTATGCAAACAAACGTTTACGACCATTTTCCAAAATCTTTGGCCAATATCGCCAAGACGAAGGGTGTCTTATTGGAAAACGACGAAGATGGCTTGAATTTTGATGTCTCTGTTGTTTTGCATTATGGTGTTGTCGTACCAAAGGTGGCTTTTGCTATCCAACAATCAATCAAGAAGAACTTGGCTGATTTGACCGGCTTAACGGTTACGGAAGTAAACGTAACCATTGCCGGTTTGGTTCCTGATGATACAAACGATACCCTGGACCCTGACCATTTGTTTGATCATGACCTGGCAAAGGAGCCCAGCTAATGACTCAATTATCACGACATGAAGAACGGCAAGCGGCCGTCCAAATTCTCTTTGCTTGCGCTAACAAGACGCCAGATGAAGCTGAAATGGATTTGGTCTATGACCTAGTTGTCGGTGATCAAGACTATCATGCCTTTTTGCCCCAACTGGTTAACGGTGTTTTAGCACGAAAAGCACAATTAGATGCTGATATTGCAAAGCACTTGGCCTTAGGCTGGAAGGTTGACCGAATTGCACGGGTTAACCTCGTCATTTTGCGCATTGCAGTTTATGAATTGCAAATGCCAGAACCTGCACCTTACAAGGTTGTAGTGGATGAAGCGGTTGAACTTGCCAAGGAATTTGCTAGTCAACAAGATGCTCAGTTTGTTAACGGTGTCTTGAAGAACTATGCGCCAGTCGATGCTTAAAAAAGAGGACTGCTCAGCTTATAAACCCATTTTTTGGGGATAAGTTGCTGAGTAGTCTTTTTTTATCAACAGGCAATTGGTTAGCTAACTCGCACGGACGCTGGCACTATTGTAATAATATTTGTCTATTTCCTCACGAATTCAAAGGGGAGTGGCGTCCTGTGCTAAAATAGAGGAAGTAAAAAGGAGGCCATCATGGCGATTTACCATCCAAATGAACAACCAGCACCATCATACGACAGTCATACACATTTGAATGACGATGAACTTTACTTTGATGTGCCAGCATACTTAGCGCGGGCACATGAATTTCAAGTAGTTAAAATGAATATTGTCGGCTATAATGCCGTTGGTAACCAACGGGCCTTAGAAATTGCCCAAGAAAATGACGGAGTTTACGCTATCTTAGGTTACCAGCCTGAGGACACACCTGATTTTGATGAGGCGGCTCTGGCAACGCTCACTGAGCAATTGGACCAAGATAAGGTCGTTGCCGTTGGTGAAACCGGCTTGGACTATCACTTCGATACCGATAAAGATGTTCAAATGCAGGCCTTCTTAGCACAAATCAGTTTGGCCAAGGAAAAGGACTTACCGGTTGTGATTCATAACCGAGAGGCCTTTGACGATGTTTATCGCGTCTTGAAGGAACAGAAGGTGACCAAGGCGGTCATTCATTCCTTCTCCGGCACTCCGGAACAGGCCAAGGCCTTCGCTGATTTAGGTTATTATATTTCTTTTTCTGGCGTCGTGACTTTCAAAAAAGCAGAAGAAGTTCGAGAAGCAGCCAAAGTTGTGCCATTGGACCAAATTTTGGTGGAGACGGATGCACCATACTTGGCGCCAAGTCCAAACCGTGGTAAGCGCAACGAACCCGGTTGGACCAAATTTGTGATTGATGATTTGGCCAAGACGCTCTCAATGTCAGCCGATGACCTCGCAGCACAAACCAAGCAAAACGCTGAATGGGCTTTTTTGAACCATGACTAATCGGCCAAAAATTAAGGCGATGGTTGTCGTGGAAGGCTGGTCGGATACAAAACGTCTGAGTCAAGCGGTTGACTGTGACACGATTGAAACCAGGGGATCGGCGCTCGGCGAAGAAGTGATTTTGCGCATTCAAAAAGCAGCCGCAGAGCGGGGGGCCATTGTTTTGACGGACCCTGATTTTAATGGGAACCGGCTTCGGCGGCTAATTACAGAAGCAGTCCCGGAAGTTGCCCAAGCAACAATTAGCCAGGACCAGGGCCGGGCACAAAAGGACAATCCCCACAAGTCATTAGGGGTGGAACATGCACCACTGGATGTGCTGGCGGCCTGCCTTGTGGAGGCTGACCAGCAAGTTGGCCAGTCTCGACCGGATTCTGATATTGACCGGGACTTTCTGGTCGATTTGGGCTTGATTGGTGGACCAACCGCCAAGGAGAGGCGAATTTTGCTCGGTCAAAGCCTACAAATTGGTTATGCCAATGGCAAACAACTATATCACCGCCTTTTAGCCTATGGCATCATGCAAGAGCAGGTTGTGGCTGCCTTGAAAGGAAACATTAATGGAAAAGTCAATTAAGATTGCCAACCCAATGCGGACTCAGGCAATTTTAAATCAGTATGGCCTGCGGGCCAAAAAGAAGTTTGGTCAAAATTTTTTGACTGATCAAAACATTCTGACTGGGATTGTGGATGCAGCAGAGTTGAGTAAAGAAGATGCCGTGGTCGAGATTGGTCCCGGGATTGGTGGTTTAACCGAATATTTGGCCTTGGCTGCCGACCAGGTCTTAGCCTTTGAAATTGACCGGGACATGGTCAAGGTCCTAAGTGAGACCTTGGCGCCGTACGATAATGTTACGGTTCAAAACGATGATGTCCTAGAGGTTAACCTGAAGCAAACGTTAGCTGAACATTTTGGGCCGGAGCGCTCGGTCAAAGTGGTCGCTAATTTGCCGTACTACATCACGACGCCAATTCTTTTAGGATTATTGCAAGCGCAGATTAACTGGTCTCGATTAGTGGTGATGATGCAAAAGGAAGTGGCTGACCGCTTAACGGCTGAACCAGGGACGAAGGAATATGGTGTTTTGTCTATCACCTTGTCTTACTATGCTAATGTTCAGACTGCGTTGAAGGTGCCACGGACTGCCTTTAATCCAGCGCCAAATGTGGATTCAGCTGTTGTTTCCTTGACACCAAGAGAACCTGACCAACCAGTTGAAAATCCTGATCAATTGTTCTCACTGGTTAAGGCGACCTTTGCTCATCGCCGGAAGTCGCTTTGGAATAACCTCCTACAACGTTTTGGTAAAGAGGAAGAAATCAAGGAACGGTTAACAAAAGCTCTAGACCAATCGAATATTCAACCGGGGGTTCGTGCCGAAAAACTAACCCTCAACCAATTAACGGACTTGTATTTAGCCCTGATGGAACAGGGATTCTACGCAGGTTAACTGTTAACGCCAACAATCGCAATTTTTTTGCTAATATTGAGCTTTTGTTACTAATGTGTTATAATAGTTCTTGTTTAATGAGAAAGGCGGTCGAAAATGTCAACTTTAGAAGATATTAAGTCGCGCTTGGACGCGCACATAGGCGAAACAGTCACTGTAGTTTCTCAGGCAGGTCGTAAGAAATTCACGGAGCGTTCCGGAATCTTGCGTTCTACTTTCCCATCACTGTTTGTGGTTGAACTGGATGAAGAAGCCGAATTTGAGCGTGCTTCATACAGTTACACAGACGTCTTAACGAATAACGTGGATATCACGTTTGCCGATTAAGGAAATACATAAAAAGCCCGTCAGGGCTTTTTTGTTTGCCTGGCTTTAAAATGAAAGAGGAGAATGCCATGAGTGCGCAGATTGTTGTCAAAAACTTTACCGCTGCCTTTGGTGATCGCATGGTTTTAAAGGATGTTTCCTTTACAATTGATGGACACCGCTTTACCGTCATTGTTGGTGAAAATGGAACCGGCAAGACGACCTTAATTAAGGCTTTGATTCAAGAAGTCATTGGTCAAAAACATCCTGGCCATGAAAACAAGAAGCAGCAGGGGACGATTGAGGTCAACAGTAAAAGCTTGGCCTACGTTCCACAGTTTCGTGATCTGGGAGATGATTACCCGCTGACGATCCGGTCTTTTATCGCCTTAGGGCTAAAGTCTGGCTTGCGCCCTTGGCTGAATGCCCGTGAAAAATCAGCCATCGATCAAGCCTTAGAGCAAGTCGACTTAACTGACTTAGCTGATTTACGGCTATCGGATGCCTCTGGTGGGCAAAAGCAACGGGCTTATATTGCCCAGGCCTTAGTTCAAGAACCTGATTTGTTGATTTTAGATGAACCGACCGCCGCCTTGGATGCCAATCATGCCTTGGCCCTCGTTAAAAGTGTTCGGGCCTTGCAACAAAGTCGCCAGATTGGTGTTTTGTGGATTTCGCACGATACTTCTTGGGTCAAAGAGTATGCTGATGGGTACCTTTGGTTGCATGATGGCCAGATTCAGGGCGGCCAGGCAGCTGATTTGCCAGATGCGGCTGCTTCACAACACCGCCAGGAGGTAAACCATGTTTGATCAAGCTTTTATGCAAAATGCTTTTATTGCCGGCACAGTAATTTCAATTGTTGCTGGAATAGTTGGAACTTTCGTGGTGGCGCGGTCGTATAACTTCTTGAGCCATTCTTTAAGTGAAATTGCTTTTGCTGGGGCGGCCTTTGGTTTCTTTATTGGTTGGCCACCACTTTTGGGGATGGTGATTTTTACAATCCTCGCTGCGCTATCAATCGGGGGATTGGAGAATGCCAAGGTCCGCCAGGATAACGTGACTTCTGCTGTATCAGCCTTTGCCATTGCTTTAGGAATTCTTTTCTTGGCCCTTGGCCATACTGCCAATTCGGCGGCAACCGGTATTTTATTTGGTTCCGTGTTGGGAATTTCGCACACCGATTTGTTAATTTTGGCGGGGATGGCTCTTGGTGTCTTCGTCGTGATTTTCTTGTTTTACAAGCCATTGCGCCTACTGGCATTTGATGAGGCAGGGCTACTACTTTCAAGAGGAAAAAAGACTTGGTTAAAAATTCTCTTCTTGGTGGTGATGGCGCTATCCGTGGCGATTTCGTCACAATTAGTTGGGTCGTTGTTAATCTTTGTTTTGGTTACACTACCGGCGGCATCCGCCCGTTACTACCAAGGTTCTGTTGGTCGGTTGATGGCTCTCTCGGTCTTTTTTGCTTTGTTCGGAACTTGGACAGGTTTAGCTTTGGCCTATGTCACGAATCTACCAACTTCTGCCTTTATTGCTGGGATTGAAGTGCTGATTTATCTGCTTTCGATTTGGCTTGCTAAAGAATAAAGCGCATTAGGTCAGCCTTTTTGTAACAAATATTAAAAAATACCGGAGGTAAAAACGAATGTTCGTTTTTACCTCCGGTTTTATGCTATAATAGTCGGGATGGAAATTATTACTCTGAGGAGGAAAGGGCAGTTTTTTTGCCCACAAAAATACTTATGAAAACACGTCGAGCTGACCGTTTGGTCGATATGTCACACTACCTATTGGACCACCCGCGCCAACTGATTTCACTGAACTTTTTTGCTGATCGCTATGAAGCAGCCAAATCGTCAATTTCCGAAGATTTGTCAATCATTCGTCGAACCTATAAAGCCCGTGGTACAGGTGAAGTTAAAACCTATCCAGGCGCAGCCGGTGGGGTTTATTACACGCCATTGATGGCGGCTGGTGAGGCCAAAGACTTTGTGGATGGCATTTGCCAAATTGTGAACGATGAATCCCGCGTTTTGCCGGGTGGCTATGTTTATTTATCTGATTTGTTAGGACAGCCAAATGTCTTACGCCAAACCGGACGATTGATTACAACCCAGTACGTTGGGGAAGAAATTGATGCCGTGATGACCGCTGCAACCAAGGGGATTCCTTTGGCCCAAGCAGTCGCTGACCAACTAAATGTGCCTTTTGTTATTGTTCGTGATGATGCCAAGGTGACGGAAGGATCGATGATTTCAGTTAACTATTTGACCGGATCATCCAAGCGTGTGGAAAAGATGGCCTTGTCAAAGCGGTCTTTGAAGGCCGGTGCGCGCGTCTTGATTGTCGATGACTTTATGAAGGCTGGCGGAACCATTCAGGGGATGCAAACGCTGGTGCGCGAATTCGGTGGTACTGTTGTTGGCACAGCCGTCTTTGCTGAAGGTCGGTCAAATGTCCGTCTGCTAGAGGACTATACTTCTTTGCTACACGTTGAAACAAACTTGGATTCTGGCCAGTCGATTAACGTGCAACCAGGAAACTATTTTGAAGAAATTTATCAAGGTAAGGAATAAGAAGCGATGCAAGCCACAAACGTTGTCATTTTGGCGGCCGGAAACGGTTCGCGAATGAAATCAGACCTGCCAAAGGTCTTACACCAAGTTGCCGGTCGGGCAATGGTTGATTGGGTGGTTGCCGCCGTGGCACCATTGAACCCAAGTAAAATTTTAACGGTGACGGGTGTTGGGGCTAAGCAGGTCCAGGACCATTTAGCCGGTAAGTCAGACTTTGTTGTGCAAGAGCAACAATTAGGAACTGGCCACGCCGTCTTGCAAACCAAGCAGGCATTGGCTGATAGCCAGGGCGCTACGCTGATTTTATCAGGAGATACGCCGCTCTTTACAACGGAAACGCTTCAGGCGCTTTTGGATGAGCATGCCCGGACAAAGAATGCCGTGACGGTGTTAACGGCTTTTGCCGAAAACCCAACGGGTTATGGCCGCATTGTCCGTGGTGAAGACGAAATGGTCTTGAAGGTTGTTGAAGAAAAGGATGCGTCCGTTACGGAGCGTCGTATTCAAGAAATCAATACCGGTGTTTATATTTTCGATAACCAGCTTTTATTCCAGGCTTTATCAAAAGTTGGCAACGATAACGTACAGGCTGAATACTACTTGCCTGATACGCTCGACATTTTACGGGAAATGGGCGAACAGATTGGTGCTTACCAGACGATGGACTTTTCTGAGTCAATGGGGGTTAACGATCGAGTTGCCCTGGCTGCAGCCAATAAAATTATGCGTGCGCGGATTAATCGTGGGCACATGCAAAATGGTGTTGAATTAATTGACCCCGATAATACCTATATTGATGCCGGTGTTGAAATTGGCAAAGATACGGTGGTTGAGGGAAACGTTACCTTGAAGGGCAAAACGGTGATTGGCCGCGATAATGTTTTAACGGCCGGGACTCGGATTGAAGATTCAACTATTGGAGATGGAAACGTTATTACTTCCTCACACCTTGAAGAAGCACTAGTTGAGAACCAAACGACAATTGGTCCCTATGCCCACCTGCGACCATTGGCTGAAATCAAAGACCAAGCGCATTTGGGAAACTTTGTGGAAGTCAAGAAGGCGACAGTTGGCCTTGGTTCCAAGGTTGGCCATCTTTCTTATGTTGGTAACGCCAAATTAGGAGCGGATGTGAACGTTGGTGCCGGAACGATTTTCGTCAACTATGACGGTGTTAATAAGTTCGATACGACGGTTGGCGACAGGGTCTTTATTGGTTCCAATACTAAGATTATTGCACCAGTGACCCTAGCTGATGAGAGCATTACGGCAGCGGGTTCAACGATTACAGATGATGTCGACTTTCATCAAATGGGCATTGCCCGCAGTCGACAAACAAATAAAGATGATTTTTGGGACAGAATGCCCCATAAAAAAGGATAGGGAAACCTATTCTTTTTTATTTTGCCTAAAAAGAGATAGCTTGCCTATCTAATCGACTTTGTTTATAATAAAAACATGGTTATTTAAACTATACCAATATAAAAAATAAGAGAAGGAGAAGAAAATGCGGAAGAAAACAATCGGTTGGCTATTGGCTCTTGGGCTAGTGCTCATCTTAGGCGTGGTGCTGATTTTAGGAATGAAAAATCAGGATGACCACCATTCCAAGAAGATGACCATGTCCAGTAGCCAGATGCAGATGTCTTCGTCCTCGTCATCGATGGCCATGTCGTCTTCGATGTCTGGCATGAACATGGATGAAAGCTTACCAACTGATTTGCCAAATGCTAATCAACCAAAGTACCCGGTTGGCTCTAAGATTACGTTAGAGGCTGATCATATGACCGGAATGAAGGGCGCCAAGGGAACGGTTGCGGCCGCTTACGACGTCAAGCTATATGAGGTTGATTACCAGCCAACTAATGGTGGCAAAAAGGTCAGCGGTCACAAGTGGTTAACCAAGGAAGACTTTTCTGACATGATGGATCACCAAGAAGGTGATAGGGTCACGTTGACAAGTACTCATATGGCTGGAATGAAGGGGGCAAAAGCAACCATCACGAAGGTTGTTAATGGTCCCGCTTACGCGGTTAACTATCAGCCAACTAATGGTGGTAAGATGGTCATGAATCACAAGTACTTGGTTGAAAGTGAAATCAAGTCTCGATAAGGGAGAGAAATGAAAGGATGGAACGCGATGGATTTTTCAGTACTATACATTGGTAGCGGGCAGGCAAGTTGGAATGGGGCGGTCCCATTGGCCAAGTCTGGCGCTAAGGTGGCTGTGATTGAAGAAAGCCAATACGGTGGTGTTTGCTCAAATAAGGGTTGCAATGCCAAGATTATCTTGGATAAGCCTTTGGAATTGATCAACCGAGTCAAAGACCTCCAGGGACGGGGCATTGATGGTGTCCCAACTGTTAACTGGGAAGACTTGATGGCTCACAAGCACGAATTAATTGTTCCTCAAGATGCCCACGGTAAGGAACGTTTGGATAATGTTGGTATCACGACAATCACCGGCCATGCCGAGTTTGTCGATACCCATACGGTGGCTGTTGATGGCAAAACCTATACCGCTGATAAAATTGTCATTGCCACTGGTTTGCGTCCCCACGTCTTGGACGTTCCAGGCCATGAACTCTTTGAGAATTCGACTGACTTTCTTTCCTTGCCACACATGCCTAAGCATGTGACCATTTTGGGTGGTGGCTTTGTGGCCATTGAATTTGCGACGATTGCCAACGCTGTGGGGGCCCAGGTTGATGTGATTACTCGGTCAAACCGCTTATTACGTCAGTTCCCAGCCAAGTATGTGGCAGAAGTTCAGGCTGATTTGAAGGGCCGTGGTGTTCGTTTTATTCCTGATATGAATATCAAGAGCGCTGAAAAGACTGCAGCTGGCCAGATTGCCTTGACCGGCGACCATGAATTCCAATTGACAACCGATTATGTCTTGGATGCGACCGGTCGCGTGCCAAACCATGACCAGTTGAACCTGGAGGCCATCGGGGTCGAAGCTAACCAGCGCGGGATTGTGGTTAATGAATATTTGCAGACATCCGTTGAAAATATTTATGCAGCCGGTGATGCCATCGACAAGCAGGTGCCAAAGTTAACACCAACCGCAGCCTTTGAATCGCGGTATTTGACTGCTCGTTTCAAGGGTGACAATGATGGGCCAATCGTCTATCCAGCCATTTCGGAAGTGGTCTTTACTTCACCTCGGATTGCCCAGGTTGGGGTGCACCTTGATCAGGCCTTGGCAGAACCTGATCGCTATGAGGTTACGGAAGCCTCTTATGATGGCGATTGGTATCGTCAGGTTGAAAATGAGCAGGGAGCTAAGCTTTCACTGATTTTTGATAAGAATAGCAAGGCCTTGGTTGGTGCAGCGGAAAAGTCGAATAATGCTGACAATACCATTAATACGATTGTGCCTTACATCCAAATGAAGATGACCAAGGAACAGTTGAACGACTTAGTTTATGTTTTCCCATCAATCGAGTACACTTTGCAACGGCGTTTGCGATTGGTCTGATTTTGATAAAAGTGTTTAATGAGTATAGCGGATTATGCTATACTTTTTTTATTAGAAACAAGGGGAGTGACAGACTATGTCAATCAATGGCCAAGCCATTATCGATCAAATTGAAGAGCAAAATTATGCTCAAGAAACCTTAGCAGTCAAGGATGGCCAGAGCATTGATTTGGATGCCCTTTTTTCAGCCTTTTTGCCTTTAGCCCAAAAGGAAAACCTGGCACTGGCCAAGGCGGATATCGACGGTGGTATCGAGGAGGGGGGCACAACCTTTTCTTTGGAAGTTAACGTGATTAACTTACCGCTGCGCTATGCCAATCAGGAGAAAAAGTTGGTGTATGCCGATCAGAACTACGATTTACAGGTTTACACAATCGTTGATAACCCCAATGTCTCCAAGTCACGGTTAAAGATTGCTAAATTGTCTTCGTTAGCGGCCCTATTAGATGACAGTGATGGCGTCTTTGCCAAGGCGGCTGCCTGGTTCGACGACCAGCTGCAGGTTATCTTGGAAAATCAGCAACAAGCCGAACAGGAAGCTGCGGAGGCTGACCAAAAAGCTGATGAAGAGAAAGCTGCAACAGACGAAGCTGACACAAAAACTGCTAATAAAAAATAAACAAAAACAGCTCGCAGCACCTGCCTTCTAGAGAAGTACAGATGTTACGAGCTGTTTTTTAGTCAAATCTGATTTTAGCTGACAAGTGGTAGGAAACATGGTCCTTTTCCACAGTGGCCTTTAAGACCTGTGGGTTAGCGGTATGAGCTTGAGCGATTAGTTCACCGAGGTCGTAAGCCTCAATGACGGCTTTAACTAGGTCCTTTGGGCTTTGTCCCATGTCGGGAACGGCTAGGTCCTCCCAATCATGGTCTTTTGCTGGGCCCATTTGGACCAGTTCTTTTGTTTTAATCTGTTCAATGATAATCATGTGCCTATTATACGGTCTGGCAGTTTGGGTGTAAAGGCAGTTTTAGTTGGGGATGCTTGCTTTTTGTTGAGAAGTCTGGCATAATAAAGGTATGCGATGAGTCGAATGCGTTTTTAGAACGCACACGCGGCCTACTGTATTAAATTACCAGCCACGGATTTGGCGTAGGTGGTAATGGTATTGTGGAATTCCATTACCTCACCATGACTAACAGTCTTTGACTGTGGTGACGTAGACTTACTTGGACTTTGTTCAAGTCGCCCGTCAGAGCGTATCTGGCATGCCAAACTAAGCAGCTAACTTCGGTTAGCTGTTTTTTTTATTGGCTGATTTCTCTGGTATAATATGTACTAAGAACGCGTTCTAGGAGGCCTTAATGGCAGATTCGTCACAGTACCTGACAGTCGGTGCGTTAACCGGCTATTTGAAAGCAAAATTTGACCGTGATCCATACTTGGCAAAGGTCTATTTAACAGGCGAAATTTCGAACTTAGGCAATCGAAAGGGGCGCCACCTGTATTTTTCGTTGAAGGATCCAGATGGTAAATCAGTCATTCGCGCAACGATGTTTTCCTATGCATCAAGATTGAAGTTTGAACCCAAGGAGGGGATGAAGGTCCTCGCTATTGGTCGCGTGCAGGTTTATGAACCGTCTGGTTCTTACTCGATTATTTTAGACCAAATGACACCCGATGGGATTGGGGACCTCTTCTTAGCCTTAAATCAGTTAAAGGAAAAGCTGAGTCAAGAAGGGCTCTTTGCACAAGAAAAGAAGGTTTTGCCATTACTACCCAAAAAGATTGCCGTGATTACCTCACCAACAGGGGCCGTGGTGGAAGACGTTGCCAAGACGGTTGAACGACGCTTGCCGGATGCTCAGGTAATCTTGTTACCGGCCGTTGTCCAGGGTGAAGGGGCAGTGCCGTCGTTACTGAAACAGCTGAATCGAATCGACAACCTTGGTTTTGACACGGTTATTATTGGTCGAGGTGGTGGATCGATTGAGGACCTCTGGGCCTTTAACGATGAGGCCCTGGTCCGTAAGGTGGCAGCTTTAAAGACGCCGGTGATTGCTTCGGTTGGTCATGAAACCGATAATACTTTGGTCGACTTGGTGGCCGATCGCCGAGCAGCGACACCAACGGCCGCCGCTGAACTCGCGACACCGGTTACTCGGCAAAATATCCTTGACCGCTTGTTTGAATTAAAAACACGCTTGGTGGTTGCTGGTCGACAAACCATTGCCCAACGTCAGCAGGTCTTAGATCAAATTGTCAATCGCCCAATCATGCAACAACCGGACCGACTATATGCCGCCTATCAGCAGGAAGTTGACCAGTTGACGAGTCGGCTTGGCCGCGGTTTTAGTCGTCAGCTCGAACAAAAACAATATCGCTTCCAACAGGCAAAAAATAGCCTAGTCAAGGAACAACAGCAGTTGCTACGACCTTACCAAGAAGCCCTTGCTTTGGCCAGCACGAAGCTCGACTTAGTGTCGCCACTGAAAATTTTATCGGCTGGCTACACGATTGTGAAGGGCCCAAAAAATCAGGTCATCAAGGAAAAAGCTGATTTACAAGTTGGAGACCGGGTCCACTTAACCTTTGCGGACGGCGAAGTACCCGCTCAAATTACAGGAGAATAAAATGGCTGAAAAAGTATCATTTGAAGACAAGTTAAAACAACTCGAAGTCATCGTATCGGCTTTGGAAAAGGGCGACCGTCCCTTGGAAACAGCCTTAACGGACTTTCAGACAGGAGTCGCATTGGCTAAAGATTTGCAGAAGACCTTGCAGGATGCTGAAAAGACTTTGGCTAAGGTCATGGATGACGATGGCAATTTGACGGATTTGGAATTAACCAACAATGACTAAATTTAACGATTTTTCAGAAAAATATCAGCCACAGGTTAACACAGCTTTAAAAGCCGAGGTGGCCCAACAAGTTCCTAATCAGTCCTCTAGTGACTGGGGGCAGATGCTGACCTATGCGCTCCTAACGCCTGGCAAGCGTCTGCGACCACTTTTAGCTTTGGCTGTTATTGACTCCTTTGGCCAAGAAATCACGGCGGATGCCATTCAGGCGGCTACGGCCCTCGAGTGGGTTCATGCCTATTCTTTGGTTCACGACGACTTGCCGGAAATGGATAACGATGCTTATCGCCGGGGACAACTATCAGTTCATGCGCTGTACGGCCCAGCCAGTGCTGTTTTGGTTGGGGATGCGCTCCAGGCGGGCGCCTTTTCTCTCTTGGCTGCTTTGACAGAAGTTAGCGCTGAGCAAAAGGTCGCCATGGTCGCAACGCTGGCCGAAAAGGCGGGTGCCAACGGCATGGTTTTGGGTCAGGTCTTAGACATGCAAAATCATGATATCAATGAGGACCAGGTGGCTTTGGCAGCCGTTTTGGACCAAGTTTACCAAAAGAAGACGGCTGATTTGTTGCAAGCGGCCGCTTTGATTGGTGGCCATTATGCCAACCTTGCAGCTGAAGATTTAGACCGTTTGGCCGATTTTGCCGGTGCATTTGGCCTGCTCTTCCAAATCCAAGATGACTTGGATGACTATGACCAAGATCAAGAAGAAGGCGTTGTCTCATTGGTGCATTTGGTTGGGCTAGACCAGGCTCATGACTTGGTTGTGCAGTTGACGAAGCGGGCAAATCAGGCCCTTTCTGATTTGACCCAGGAAAATAAAAACTTTGATTCAGAATTATTAACGAGCCTTTTGGCTAAAATTGGAGCGTAAATCGTGGCAGTAGCAAAAGAACGTGTGGACGTCTTACTCGTCCAACAGGGACTCTTTACCTCTCGAGAACAGGCAAAGCGAGCCATTATGGCCGGGCAAATTCTTGGCGAAAATGAGCAGCGTCTGGACAAGGCGGGCGAAAAGATTCCGGTCACAACTGAATTACATTTTAAGGGCGAACCATTGCCTTTTGTTTCGCGTGGCGGCTATAAACTGGTGAAGGCCATTGAAACCTTTGGCTTGGCCATGGCCGACCAGATTGTCTTAGACATCGGTTCTTCCACGGGTGGCTTTACGGACGTGGCCCTGCAAAATGGTGCTGCCCATGTCTATGCCCTGGATGTTGGGACCAACCAGTTGGCCTGGAAGCTACGGATTGATGACCGCGTAACGGTGATGGAAAACACTAATTTCCGCTATGCCAAGTTGGCCGACTTTATGGAAGGCCAGCCAACTCGGGCAACCATTGACGTTTCCTTTATTTCGCTGTCGTTGATTTTACCAACCTTGAAAGACATTATTGCCCAGGGTGGGGAAGTAGCAGCGTTGATCAAGCCTCAATTTGAGGCGGGCCGGGAAGCAGTTGGTAAGCACGGTATCATCAAAGACCCTGCTGTTCACCGCCAGGTCTTGGCTGCAACTTTGCCGATGATGGTGGAAAATGGCTTTACCGTGGCTGGCTTGACCTACTCGCCAATTAAGGGTGGTCAGGGAAATATTGAATTTTTGGCCTGGCTCAAGCGGTCTGATGAGGCCCAAATTGATCCAAGTGTTGCAATTGACGAAGTGGTTGATGCGGCACACGGTCAGTTAGACCAGGCTGGCAACTAAAACTGACTGGTAGAAAGGATGCAGGATGCTTGAACAATTAACCATACAAAATTTTGCGATTATTGACCAAGTTGACTTGTCATTTGACGACCAATTAACCGTTTTAACAGGTGAGACTGGTGCCGGAAAATCAATCATTATCGATGCCTTGGCCATGGTTACCGGTGGACGAGCCAGTACGGAAATGATCCGTAAGGGGGCCGACAAGGCCGTCTTACAGGCTGTTTTTTCCCTTGTAGGTGACCGAGCTGCCGGTTTACGAGAACAGTTGAGTGCTGCCGGGATTGAACTTAGTGACGACCAGGTTGTTATCTACCGCGAGTTTAACCACAAAGGCCGGTCAATCGTGCGCATTAACGGCGTAATCGTCCCCCTCAAGGTGCTATCCGAATTTGGGTCCCAGTTGGTTGAAATTCAGGGCCAGCATGATACCTCCCTGCTGTTAAATCAGGATCACCATTTAGACCTGTTGGACCAGTTTGCTGAAACTGATTTAAGCCGGGCTAAGGATGAGTATCAAGGGCTTTTTTACCGCTACCGTGATATTACCCGACAGATTGATCAATTGAAAAATCGGCGGCAGGATATTAATCAGCGGTTGGACCTGCTTTCTTTTCAGCAAGAGGAGTTGAAGGAAGCCAACCTGCAACCAGGAGAAGAAGACCAGCTTTTAGCCGATCGGAGCAAACTAGCAAATCATAAAAAGATTGCGGATGCTCTAGACCAGGCTCAGCAGGCTTTGAATCCAGGTTTAGATGGCGGTGCGATTGATCTTTTGGCTGCTGCTCATCAAGCGATGACCCAGGCTGCTGCTTATGACTCAGATTTTGAAAACTTGGCTCAATCGTTATCGGAGGCCTACTATGCTGCCCAGGATGCTGGCCGTGATTTAGACGAGGCGGTTTCTGATTTGACTTTTGATGAGGGCGCATTAGTTGAAATCGACGACCGCTTGCAGGTGATTCATAACCTGAAGCGGAAGTATGGCGAGTCTGTTGATGAAATTTTAGCATTCCAGCAAAAGGTTGACCGCGAGTTGGCCGACTTGGACGGTGGTTCCTTCGATTTGGAATCATTGACGAAGGAAAAAGAAACCATCAAGGGCAAAATTGTTGCCGCTGCCCAAGCGCTGACAAAAAGCCGGCAAAAGGTAGCTAAGAAGTTGGAGAAGGCGGTTAACCGTGAATTGGCGGACTTGTTGATGGAGCAAGCCTATTTTGAGGTTCAATTTACGCCCGTGACGGGCTTTTTGCCTAGTGGGGCGGATAAGGTTGCCTTCTTTGTTCAAACAAACCAGGGTGAGGGCACTAAGCCCCTAGAAAAGGCTGCATCCGGCGGTGAGGCCTCACGATTGATGCTGGCCTTGAAAACGATTTTCATTGCCCAACACGGTCTACCAACGGTTGTCTTTGACGAAATCGATACCGGTGTTTCCGGTCGAGTTGGTTCCGCTATTGCCAAGAAGATGCGAACAATCGCTGAGAAGACGCAGGTTATGGCGATTACCCACTTGCCTCAAGTGGCCGCTGCGGCTACCCACCACTTCTTGATTGAGAAGTTTAATCAGAACGATCGAACAGTGACACAGGTTAAGGACCTGCCAGAAAATCAGCGTGATGAAGCGATTGCGATGATGCTTTCTGGCAACCAGGTAACCGATGCCGCTTTGGCAAACGCCAAGGATTTGCGGGCAAAGGCACAGGGATAAAAATAAACACTAAAAAAAGCGTTGGAAAAATTAATTCCAACGCTTTTTTGCAGTAATCGTAAAGCTGATTTAACTGTGGGTTGAGTACAAGAACAAGACGAAGATAATGGCCAAGAGGTACATCAACCAGTTAACTTCCTTTGCACGTTTTGTAGCAATCATCGTGATTGGGTAAACGATAAAGCCAAGGGCGATACCGTCTGAAATTGAATAAGTTAATGGCATTCCAACAACAACCAAGAAGGCAGGTGCTGCAACGGCCAAGTCGTCCCACTGAATCTTTTGCAAGTTCTTGGCCATCATGATTCCAACAATTACCAAGGCAGGGGCAGTAACGGCATCCGTTACCACTGACAACAATGGTGAGAAAATCAAGGCAGCGAAGAAGAGCAAACCAGTCACAACAGAAGTCAAACCAGAACGGCCACCAACGGCGATTCCTGATGATGATTCAACGTAAGCTGAAGTTGGTGAAGTTCCCAAAACGGCACCGGCAGTCATTCCAACGGCATCGGCCATCAAGGCCTTACCGGCACGTGGCATCTTATTGTTTTCCATGAAGCCAGCTTGTTCAGCCAAACCAATCAAAGTACCAGCCGTATCGAAGAAGGTCACAATCAAGAAGGTCAAGACGACAATCCACATTTGGAAAGTATTGATGTGACCAAGGTAGTTGATTGATTCACCAAATGTTGGTTTCAAAGAAGGAACAGAACCGATGATTGAGCTTGGCATCTTGATCAAACCGAAGATGAAGCCAACGATTGTTGTGCCAATCATTCCAACGAAGATGGCAGCTGGCGTGTTCACGGCCAACAAAACCAAAGTCAAGACGATTCCAAAAATAGCTAAGAGCGTGTTGGCGTTTGTCAATGAGCCCATGGCAACCATCGTGTCCTTGTTTGCCACAATCAAACCAGCGTTGTGCAAACCAATGAAGGCGATGAAGAGGCCAATTCCAGCAGCGATAGCAATCTTCAAATCAGAAGGGATTGCATCGATGATTTTTTCACGAATCTTAAACATTGTTAAGAGCAAAAAGATAATGGCGGCAACTAAGATACCAGCCATTGCAGTTTGCCACTTGACGCCCATACCGATAACAACGGAATAAGCGAAGAAAGCATTGACACCCAAACCTGGGGCAATTGCGATTGGGTAACGAGCAACCAGACCCATGAAGATGGTGGCAATTCCAGAGGCCAAGGCAGTGGCTGTAAAGACGGCCCCCTTGTTCATACCAGCGTCACCAAGGACAGTTGGATTTAAGAACAGGATGTATGACATGGCTACGAAAGTAGTCAAGCCGGCAACCACTTCTTTTCTAAAAGAAGTGCCCAGTTTTTCAAACTGGAAATATGATGAGAGAAAGGACATAAGTGACTCCTTATAATATTTTTCCTACCTGAATATTTTAGCAAGAAATATTTGCTTTGTCTGAGCGAAATGCGCAAAATGGCTTGATAAAAACGAACATTAAATAAAAGTAAAACTAATTGTTCACTTTTTATAATTTTAAATTTTAATGATAATCATTTAAATCTCAGAAAATTGAGTTTATCACTGCTAACTGGCAATTTCTATTCCAAAGCGAAATCTAAGCTGATTTTTCACCGGATTGGTGATTTTGCTATACAACAGGAAATTTAAAAACGGAAAAACATTAAGAGGCGGTAAACACCGAGAATAATGAGAGTGATGCCTAACCACATCCAAATGATAGCGCCACCAAAGATAGGGCTAACCATCAAAAGAATACCGGCAACGATATGTAAAACGGCAGAAAAGGTCAACCAGGCTTGGTGGTCTTCAAGGCGGCTGACGATTGAAAGCTGGATGACCCCCTCAAACAGCCAGGCAATTCCGACCATGAGACCGACGACCGCAAAAAGTGATACTGAAGCAACGCGCATGTTAATGAAGATAATTAAACCAGCCAAAATATAGATAAAGCCCAGTAGGCTAGCACCGGTTTTATTCCACCCGGTTAATGCGGTGTTCTTGATGGCATGAACAATTTTAAATAAACCGGAACCAACCATCATAATCCCAACGATGGCGGCAGCAACGGCCGCCGTATCGGTGGGAAGGATTATAACTAATAAACCAAAGGCGATAGCGATAAGGCCATCTATCCCCATAAAATAACGTAATGAATGACTTGACATAATTTCCTCCTTTTATTTTGTGTCTTATATGACTATTATAACGTTATTGTGTAGCATTTGAAATAAAATATATTAACTAGAGTATATGATTGAGGTTAGTGAAAGAATCTAATTGAAAGATAAGGGGCAAGAGAAGGTCAAAAGAAATAGTGATTACTTGAGTGATTTGTTTCGATAAGGTTCTTATCGGGGATTTTTGATTGCCTGTAAAAGTTATCTAACCGGTCGGCGTAAGCTTTGTTAGCCAAACTTGAAGGCTTTGCCAGTCCCCCTCAACTAGGCTATAATAAAGTAACTTTTATATTAAAAACCTTGAGGAGGGCGTTATGGATCAACATACTTGGGAACAACTCGTCAAATATACGGAATTGCAGGGAACATCTGGACAGGAAAATCAGGTTCGTCAAGCATTCAAACAGGACTTAACGCCCTTAGTTGACGAAGTTTACCAAAACAATCTTGGTGGTGTTTTTGGTGTGAAAAATCAGCAGTCAAATGGCCCCCGTGTGATGTTTGCAGCTCACATGGATGAAGTTGGCTTTATGGTCTCTGGCATTTTACCAACGGGGGCCTTGCAAGTGGTTGCCTTGGGTGGTTGGAATCCCATGACCGTTTCTGCTCACCGCTTTACGCTCTTTACAAAGGATGGGCAATATCCGGTTGTGTCATCTTCTGTTTCACCACACTTGTTGCGTGGTAAGACCGGTGGTCAAAGCCAGTTGACCATTGATGATATTCTTTTTGACGCTGGTTTTGAATCAGCTGACCAGGCTCAGACTTTTGGTGTTCGTCCAGGGGACTTTATTGTGCCAGCAACCAAGACAGCCCGTCTTGCTAACCCTAATCGAGCTGTTTCCAAGGCTTATGATAACCGCTTTGGAGTAGTGACAATTTTGTCTGCTCTGGAAGAATTGCAAGGAGTAGAAACGCCAAACACTTTGATTGCTGGGGCAAACGTTCAAGAAGAAGTCGGTCTCCGCGGATCGAAGCCTGCTGTTAACCAATTGAAGCCAGATGTCTTCTTTGCGGTTGATTCTTCGGCAGCAAATGATGTTGATGGTACAGTTGGTCGTCAGGGAGTCATGGACCAAGGAACGTTGATTCGCGTCTTCGATCCAACAGTTGTGACGTCACCACGCTTGAAGGAATTTATCCTGCAAACGGCAGAGGATAACCACATTCCGTATCAATACTTTGTTTCAAAGGGTGGCACCGATGCCGGTGGCGTTCAAGGCCAGGGATTTGGTCTTCCTGCTGTCGCCTTGGGTGTGGCATCCCGCTACATTCATACTCATGAAACAGTGTGGTCAATTCCTGATTTTGAAGCGGCACAGGCCCTTGTAGTCGCAATTGCTAAGTCATTGGATGAAAGCGTTTATCAAGATATTTTGGAGCGGTAATGTTTAAGAAGTTGGAACGTTTGGATTACTGGATTGCGGTGCCTTATGCCGTGCTATCGGCCATCGGAATTGTGATGGTCTTTTCGGCGACCCAAAACGCTTATTTATCGCCCATTATGTCCTTTTCAAAGCAGGCCATTTTCGTGATTGTTGGTTGGATGGTTGCCTTTTTCGCTTTTCGGTTAAACCGGTCCATTCTGCGTTCGCAGAGCGTGCTTAACTTTTTAATGGTCGGGACCACGGGCTTGCTGATTGTGGCCCGCTTAGCGCCGGCCATTAACGGTGCTCACGGGTGGATTAACCTGGGGCCGGTGACTTTACAACCGGTTGAATTATCAAAAATCGTGTTGATTTTGTATTTTGCTCATTGGTTTGATAAAAAGCCTTGGTTGCCACGTGCGGGCTTGAGACGCCAAATTCGCCAATGGACGGCACCTGGTATGCTACGGAAGCTCTTTTTACCCGCTGTGATGTTGGCAATGAATCTCTTGATGCCCGATTTGGGCAACATGTTTATTACCTTGGCGGTCTTATTAATGATGATGATGGCGTCGGGGATGTCATCTCGGGCTTGCGCTTTCTGGTTGCTTCTGTTCTTTATCATCTTGGTCTTTTTGCCAGATATTATTGGTTTTTTCCACTTGGGAAACTCGTCTTCTTATGCCATCAGACGATTGACGAACTTTGTCAATCCTTGGCATAATGTTGACCAAAGTCGGCAGCTATTGTACTCTTACTACGCCATTTCGCATGGTGGCTTGTTTGGCGTTGGACTGGGAAATTCATTGTTGAAGCCTTATCTACCAGAATCGAACACTGATTTTATTATGGCTGTCGCGGCAGAAGAATTAGGCGCCTTGGCCATCTGCCTTGTTTTGTTGATGGTGTTACTGTTAATTGGTCGCTTGGTCTACTTAGGAATCAAGCAAAAGGGACAGTACAACCGCCTCTTTTTGTATGGGCTGGCTAGTCTCTTATTGATGCAGTCCTTTGTTAATTTGGGCGGCGTTTTGGGCTTGCTGCCAATTACTGGGGTTGTTTTCCCCTTTATCTCAGGTGGTGGCTCATCCTTTGTCTTCTTCTCGGCAGCTATCGGGATTGCCTTGAACGTTTCGGCCAAGGACAAGGAACTAATCCAACCAAACCCGCAAGATTATGCGGCACGAAGGGAATTAAAACGTTAAGATGTTTACCATGAAAGAACGCCGAGCCGTGTATGTTTTCTTACGCGGTTTGAAGCACGTTGAACAATTAAAGAAATTTGGTGACATTAGCTACATTTCGAAGAGAATGGGCTATGTTGAACTTTATCTGAATGAGGATGAGGTTGAAAAAACGGTTGATAAGTTGAACCAGTACCGGTTTGTGAAGACGGTCAAGGTTTCGCCTCGGCCAGATATTGATCCTGATTTGGATGACGTCCATGATGACGTCTTCTTTGAGGCCTACGATCAGGCCCAAGAAGATGCTGAAAAGGACCAATCCGATAAAAAATCAGCGGAGCCAACGGACCGCAAAGACGCAAAATCAGCTAAGCAAACTGGCCAAGGAAAAGGCCAGGAAGCCAAAAATGTGGCAGCTGATCAAAACCAAAAACAGCAGGCTGAAAAGAACGTTCGTCAAGGTAATGAGCAACAGGGTTTGCAGGCTGACGAAAAGAAGCAGGTGCCGGCTGAAAAGGGAGGAAAGTCCTAATGCGTGTGATTGCAGGAAGATTTGGTGGCCTTCGTTTGGATGCCGTCAAGGGACGGGAAACACGGCCGACAACTGATAAAATTAAAGAAGCTATTTTTTCAATGTTGATGCCCTATATCAACGGTGGTCAAGTTCTAGACCTGTATGCTGGAACGGGTGGCCTTGGTATTGAGGCAGTTTCGCGGGGAATGGATCACGCAGTCTTAGTTGACCGACAGAAAGCTGCAATTGCAGTTATCGAGAAAAATATCGAAAAGACCCATGCTGAAGATGCCTTTACGGTCTTGAAGGTTCCAGCCAGCGCTGCGTTGACACGTTTGGCTAGTCAGGGAAAGTCCTTTGATTTGATTTTGCTTGATCCACCGTATGCTAAGGAAAAGCTAAAGGCTGATTTGACGGCAATGGAAGAGGGCGGATTGCTTGCGACCGAGGCCATTATCATGATTGAATCGGACCAAGTCGCTGATTTACCGGAGCCAGGTCTTAACTTAAATTTATTGAAGCAAAAGGACTACGGAATTACGCGAGTGAGCCTTTATAGGTACGAACCTCAACAGGAAAAGTGAGTGGAAAAATGAAAAAAGCAGTCTTTCCAGGGTCCTTTGACCCGTTGACCAACGGCCACTTGGATATTATTCAACGAGCTTCTGAAATTTTTGACGAAGTTGTCGTGGCTGTGGGAATTAATACCAATAAACAGGGATTATTCACGCCGTCTGAGCGCCTGGAGTTGGTGGAAGAGGCCGTAGCTGATTTGCCAAATGTTCAGGTTGGCCAAGTTGGCGGCTTGACGGTTGACTATATGAACGAAATTGGTGCGAAATACCTAGTTCGTGGCCTGCGAAATGCCAAGGATTTCGAGTACGAACGCGATATTGCGGAAGTCAATTCTGTCTTGGCTGGTGTGGAAACGGTCTTGCTCTTGGCCAAACCGGAAAATCAGAATGTTTCATCATCGATGGTCAAAGAAATTGCTAAATTTGGTGCCGACAAGCTCGACGCTTTCGTTCCAGCGGTGGTGGTAACCGCCTTACAAAAACATTTTCAATAAAAAATAGCCGACAGCTCGTTGGTACGTATTCAAAAAGTTGGATATTCGTACCAATCAGCGTGTTGGCTTTTTGTTTGCACTTCGTCTGATTTGCCAGGAGGTCGAGCAGATGACGTACAAAAAATTATTGACTTGGGTGAAGGAGAGTTTGATTGACTACTGGCGCTATTGGCTTATGGCTGGCCTAGGTTTGCTGGCGGTGATTGTTGTGTTTTGGCGATTGAACCCCTTGGGCGCTGAGCAAGGGGCCAAGCAAGATAGCCCTGTGCCAAGACTATCCTCTGCTGTAAATGAAAAGCAGGAAAAGATAGCGGATAAAGGTGAAAAGAGAAAGCCGGATGCTAGTGGCCGAGTGGTGATTGATCTCAAGGGGGCGGTTAACCACCAGGGAGTGGTTGACCTGCCGACGGGTAGTCGCCTCCAAGACGCTATCCAACAGGCTGGTGGCCTAACGGACCAAGCCGACCGTAATCGCATTAATTTAGCTCAATTATTGGTTGATGGTCAGGCGCTCTATATTGAAAAAGTTGGCGAAGAGGGGCCAAATCAACTGGCAGGGGTTGGAGTTTCAAGTGGCGCTGGTAATGTTGGTGGCGCTCGATCAGGTGCAATTTCAGAATCTGGTCGAAGTGGCGGGGGAACGCTCGTTAATTTAAACACGGCTAGCGCCAAGGAGTTGGAGGCACTGGATGGCATTGGCCCCAAAAAGGCGGAGCAAATTGTGACTTTTCGGGAGGAAAAGCACCGCTTTCAGTCGGTTGAGGACTTGAAAGAAGTTGGCGGTATCGGCCCCAAACGTTTTGAACAATTAAAAAATCAGGTGACGGTTTAATGGGGCTGCAAGCAACATTGAAGGCATCCTGGTTGGTAGGCGCCCTGTCATTGTTTGTCTACCGACCGAATTTGTTGACTATCTGTTTGGCACTATTTTTTAGTTTACTTGCCTTTTTAACGACGCGTGGCAGGGACTTAATTGTCGTGCTGGCCTTGTCTCTGGCTTTTTTATTGTATTTTTTGGTCGACCAAAAAGCATTAGACCGTCAGGCAAATCAGCCTGAGAAAAAAAGGCAATCCTATACAATCCTTGCCTATCCAGACGAACGAACTACTAATTCTCAGGGGCGCGTTGCTGGCATTGGCCGCTTAAAAAGTTCTGGTGAACGCGTTTATTATTATTACCAGGCGAAGGATCCGGAAGATTTGGCTCGATTTCGGTCATTAGCTGGCCCAACTTTGATGACCGGCCAGGGTGATTTGACGCCAATGATGTCGGCGACTAATTTTTATCAATTTGATTTTAAGGAATTCGCTAAAACGAAGAGAATCACACACCAAGTGCGCTTGCAGGAGGTGGACTTGCGTTCGAATCAAGCGGCTAGCTGGTTTGATCGTCTGAACGCTCAATTTCATCATTGGCATGCGATTTTGTCGGACCATGCCAAGGCACTGCCCAACCCAGTGAGAAACTACGCCTTGGCGCTCCTACTGGGTTCAAAGGATCAAACTTTGTATGATGATAATCCTAAAATTCAGGAATTAGGGTTAATTCATCTGTTTTCGTTATCGGGCTTCCACGTTGCTTTTTTAATCACCGTCATTCGTTGGCTGGGACGATTGGTCGGCCTTTACCAGGAACTTACTTTGGCTATTATGGCTCTTTGCCTCATTGGCTTCTATTGGTTGACGGCCTGCCCACCAATTCTAGTTCGTGCGGTTATTGCCGGTGAAAGCAGGATTTTTGCACAAGCATTTAACCGCCGGTTTGCGTCGATTCAAATCTGGTCATGGTCGCTGTTGTTGACGTTGGTCGTTCACCCACAGATTTTATTGACCCTGGGTGGGCAGCTGTCGTTTTTTCTGACCCTAGCCCTAGCGATTTTGCCCGACTATTGGCCGACTTGGCAAAAGGGACTGTTCTTATCGGTTTTGACCTTTCCTCTAATCGTAGCTCAGCAGTATACCTGGAATCTTTGGCAAAGCCTTGCCAATTTAATCGCTATCCCAGTCTTTTCGTTGGTGATTTTACCCGTTGTGTTGGTTGCTTTTTTCGGTCAGGTGGTGCCGGGCTTGGTTACGATAGCGAATTGGCTGGTAACGATGTTTGACCAAGCTGTTTACTGGTTGGGCAACCTCCCGGGACAAATCGTTATTGGCGCATTGCCTTGGCCAATTTTATTAGTACTGGGGTTTGCGCCGTGGTTTTTATTGGGGGCCGAGAAAACCGGCCGTCGATGGGTGGTCAGTACTTGGCTGTTCGCCTTTTTAACTGGATTTTCCCTAGTACACTTTCCAAGAACGGGGGAGTTTACCACCTTTGATATTGGTCAGGGTGATGCCGCCTTACTCCGCGAACCGTACAATAAGTCAGTGACCTTAATTGATACAGGTGGCAAGGTTTCCTTTCAAAAAACGGGTTTTTCTGGCCAAGAAGCAACTGAAAACAAACCTTATGAAAAACAGAGTTGGCCGAAGAATCAGGAAGGGCAGGCACGGACGGTGATTGTACCCTACTTGCATGCGCATGGAATTAGTCGAATTAATACGTTATCGTTGTCTCACCAGGACCAGGACCATCTGGGGGATGCTCGAGTGATTTTAACGACCTTTCAAGTCGATCAAGTCTTGTTGCCGGCGGGTATGGCTGGGCAGCCAGCTTTTTTGAAGAAAATTCAGCCTTATCTGGGAAAGGCCAGGGTTGTTTCAGTGACTGATCAAATTCAACCAGCTAATTTGCCATTGCGTGTTTTGCACCCATTTCAACCTGGTATTGGGGAAAATGAGGATTCGATTGCCCTTGGTGGTCGGGTTGGTCCGCTAGTCTTATTTACTGCTGGTGATTTGGACCAGGCCGGGGAGAAAAAGATTTTAGCTAAGTATCCGGATTTTCGTCCTAACTTGGTTAAGTTTGGCCATCATGGATCGAAGACGGCGACAAATCCAGCGGTGATGGCCGAGTGGCAGCCGACCTACGGTCTGATTTCTGCTGGTCGAAAAAACCGCTACGGCCACCCAAATCAGGAGGTGCTGGAGATTGCCACTAGGCAGAAGATGATTGTCTACGATACTAGACGTCAAGGTATGCTAAGATATGTATATGAAAATCACAAAAAAGGACATTTCCAGGTAAAAAGCACCAATGACCTTACAAACAGTAAAACAACAAATTGACCAGGGCGCGTTGCCAAGCCTGTACCTGGTGACCGGCAACGAGCCCGCCTTGGTTCAAAAGGCCCATCGATTATTCTCATCGATAATTGATCCAGCTGAGCAAGAAATGAATCAGTCGACTTATGATTTCGCCGAGGTTGGCCTGGACCCAATCCTGGACGATTATTTAAGTGCTCCTTTTTTTGGCGATCACCGCTTGGTTTTGGTTGAAAATCCAATCTTTTTAACGGCTGGATCGAAGTTAACCGCTAACCAGGAAAAGGCTCTGCAAGAAGCATTGGACCATCCTGTACCAGGAAACCTCTTGGTTTTGTTTGCCAATGAGGCTTCTTTGGATAAACGCAAGAAGGTCACCAAGTCCGTTTTGAGTCAGGCAGAGCTTCTTGACTTGCCGGCATTGGATGAACGCCAGACACGCCAGGCCCTGCACCAGTTCTTAGACCAGCGGCAGGTGGAAATCAGTCCAGAAGCGGAGGCCGAGTTACTGTTGAGAACCCAGGCTTCCTATTCAAAGGTCCTGGCCGAATTACCAAAGCTTTTGGCCTATGCTAGTCAGACGAAGACGATTGATTTGACTGGGGTAACCGGCTTGGTGCCAAAGGAATCGACGGCGCAAGCCTTTGATTTGGCCGATTTGGTTTTGAAACAGAAAAAGGCTGAGGCGTTGCATTTGTACCATGACCTTGTTAAAAATGGCGAAGCGCCGTTGCGGCTGAATGCCTTTTTGCTCGGCCAATTCCGCCTGTTATTGCAGGTGGCTGGTTCGAATGGGACTGACCAGTCCGTTGGAACCGCTTTGAAGGTTCATCCTTATCGGGTAAAGCTGGCACGACAATCATTGCGCCACTATCGGCTGGGACAGGTGCGGGCCGGATTCCTACAAATTTTGCAGATGGAAATTAAGATGAAGTCCGAAACGGTTGATCCGCTCTTCCTGTTTGAAAACTTTATGGTTAATTTCCGCTAATTAAAAGGCCCAGCACCATGGAAATTGGTGTTGGGCCTGATTTATTAGCGTTATATTTTAGTCAAAGTCGCCATCGGCAATTTGTGCTAATGTATCGCGGGATGGGATGAAGAAAAGTTGACCGGACAAAAGTTCTGAGAAGGTCAACAGGAAGTCGGACTTATCAACCATGTTTTGCAACATGCCCTTGGTGACTTCCCAATGGCGGGCGTAACCCATGAAGTAGGTTCCGGTGTTTCCGGTGGCGGGGTCAGAGTATGGCACGTTCATGCGGATAATCTTCTGCTCAACGCCATTTGGCTCGTACTTAGAAGCGACGTTGTGGGCATTTTCATACTTTTCGTCGTCTTCTAATTCTAAATCAGAAAACTTTTCGCGTCCAACAGCCTTTTCTTGGTGTTCGGTCTTCATTTTGTTCCAGAAGTCCATGTTGTGGCGCCACTTTTGAGCAAAGGCGTATGAGCCATTCTCAAAGGCAGCATCCTCATCACCAATCAGGGCGTAGTCAGCAGAATCTTCCGGTGCGGGTGCTTCGGTGCCATCAATGAAGCCGATAATAGCGCGACCTTCAAAGTAGCGGAATCCCTGGGTCGAATCAACGACTTCTGTAAAGTCCTTTAAGAACTTCATGAATTGGGTTTGAGCTTCGACAACAATGGCTTGGTTATTGGCACGAATATGGAAGAAAATGTCACCTTCCGTGGCAGGCATGCCATATTTGGGCCCCTTCATGCCGGCAAAGGTTTCAAGTTCCTTTGGCTTGGCAGACTTTGGAAAGAGTAGTTCCCAAGCATGATTGGAAAAGCCAATGGCAACCTTCAAAGTTGAGGGCGAACCATCATTTTGACCATCGCGGATTCTTAGCGAACGAATGATGGCTTGTGACCGGTCCGCAAAATCGACGATGGCATCATGCAGGTCGGCTTGTGGCAAGTCCTTAAATTTCAATACTGTAAACTGGACGCTTTGTCCAATGTCTTTCCAGACATCTTGGGCGACTTTCGGATTAATTGGCATTGTAGTAATTCCTCATTTCCTAATTTTACTTTTTTCATTGTACCGCTCTTTTTTCAAAAAAACCATAGATAAGATTCATTCTAATTTATTTAAATGTTTTCTAATACAAATTAGCTGAAAAAACTTTACTGTGAACTTAATCTGAACAATAATGTCTTGTCGGCCGTTGGTTCTCCATGACTGGCGTTTTTAGCTGAAAATTCGTAAAATAGGCCTATGAAAACAATCACGAAAATTGCGACACAAAAGCGGGATGGCCGCTATAATATCGAATTGGACGGACACTTTGCATTTGGACTGTCCGAAAACGTTTTGGCAAAATTTGGCCTCTTGAAGGGCCGCCAACTCGATGACGCCATGATTGAAGAGCTAAAGCAGGCGGAGAAGGTTGATCAGGGTCTTAAAATTGCGCTGAACTATTTGAGTCCCGCCTTGCGCACCGTTCGTCAGGTTAAAGACCGCCTGAAGCAAAAGAAGGTGGAAGAAGATGCCATTGACCAGGTCATCAGCCATTTGCGCCAGCAGGGCCTGTTAGATGATGCTGTTTATGCCAAACACTATGTGGCCACGAAACAGGTTTTTAATCCCAAGGGACCCAGGGGGATTGCGCAGGACTTGAAGCAGGCCGGGGTCCAAGAAGAAATTATCGAAAACGCCATCTTAGGTTTTGCAGAAGAAGACCAGGTCCTCGTTGCTACAAAGATGGCAGAAAAATTAGCACGGACCCATCGACGGGATTCAACGGTGATTCGCCAACAAAAGGTCGCACAAGCTTTGGTGCAAAAGGGCTTTTCCTATGACTTGGCCAGCCAGGTCATCAACGACTTGGATATCGCAAACGATGACGACGATGAGCAAGAAAATGCTAATAAGCAGGCCGAAAAGATCGCTCGCCATCACCAACGTCTGGCTGCAAAAGATCGATTCTATAAGGTGAAACAAGGCCTCTATGCTAAGGGGTACCGCGGTGAGGTCATTGATCAGGCCCTGGAAACAATTGATTTTGAAGAGAGATGATTAACCAGCTTTGTTCCTTTGATTGATTTTAAGAGAACCAGCTGTCCTGCGTTTTAATTGATCTTTGAAGAGGGATGACTGGCCCAGCTGTGCTCCTTTGATGTCCGTCTTTTCTGAAGAAAATTGACTATATTAGCCAACTGATTTTAAAATTATGGTATAATCGAAAAGGAATTTTTGTCAGAAAAGTGGGACGAGCATGATTGTTGATAAGCCAAGTCGCGGACCGCGCGAAGGGGATGTCATCACGATCAAAAGCTATAAGCATGACGGCTCGCTGCATCGAACCTGGCGTGACACGATGGTGTTGAAAACCAGTGAGAATGCCATTATTGGTCTAAATGACCATACTTTGGTGACAGAAGATAACGGTCGGCGCTGGGTGACTCGCGAACCGGCTATCTTGTACTTCCATAAGAAGTACTGGTTTAACATCGTCGCGATGATTCGCGATAACGGGATATCTTACTACTGTAACTTAGCCTCACCATACACTTTGGATAAAGAAGCGCTCAAGTATATCGATTATGATTTGGACGTTAAGGTTTTCCCGGATGGGGAAAAACATCTCTTAGATGCGGATGAGTATGCGGCCCACAGTAAACAATGGCATTACCCTAAAGAAGTTGATCAAATTTTAAAGGCACACGTTAAGATTTTGGTTGACTGGATTAATAACGAAAAAGGGCCTTTTTCGCAGGGGTACGTTGATGTTTGGTATTCTCGTTACCAATATTTGATGCAACAGCGGTTAAAAGATCGTCGTTGACTAAGTTAGAAGGACACGGAAACGTGTTCTTTTTTTGTATAATAAATATAACTAAAAAAGACTAGGGGATGACATGGCGGTTACCATTTTATTAACACCGGGTGAAGTAGACAGCCGGCAACAACTGGTTGAACAAATCCACAACCAGCTGGTCCATGAGGACCGGCGTGATATTTACTACGTGGTGCCCAATCACGTGAAGTTTGATGCTGAAGTTGACGTCTTAAAGCGGTTGGCCCGGGCTCAGGGCTATGCGGCAGACCAAGTTTTTGCTCAATCGCAGGTTCAGGTTTATTCGTTGACTCGGTTAGCCTGGCGTTTCTTACAGGCTGAAGGAAAGGTCCAACCACCCGTGTTGGGAGAGGCCGGGCTCTTCGTGTTGGTTTCCCAAATTTTAAAAGAAAATGCTAGCCTCTTGCCAACCTTTGCCCGAATGCAGGCCAAGAAAGGTTTTGTACAAAATTTGGTTAGCCAGTTAGCTGAATTACGTGGTGCAGAAATCAGTCCCCAGGACTTACTGGCTATTTTGGACCAGGTCCAGGAAAGTGGACAAAAAAATCCATTACAGACCAAGACCCTAAGCCAGAAGCTCCGCGATTTAGCAGTCGTAGCGGATGCCTTCAACGAGGCCTTGGCAGAACGCTATTTGTTGGCTCAAGAGGCCCTGCCTTATTTTGTTGAGCAAAGCGAGAACTTGGACTTAAGTAATACTGTCATCTACCTCGAAGGGTTTACAGGCTTTACGGCTGGTGAATGGTCAGTTGTGAATTTTTTGATTGAAAAAACTGATTTGACCTTGGCTATCTTGGGTGACAAAGACCAGCTGACCACTTTTGAATCGGGGGATGTTTATGCTAAACCGCTGACAACGGCCTTAACCATTATCAAACGGGCCCGGTACAAGGAAATTGATATCACGGTTTTGGATGGCCGGCAAAATCAGCCGTTTGAAGATATTAGTGCACCAAATGATAAAAAACAGCCTGCTACTGATTCAAAACAAAAAAATAAAACAACGAAAGAAATCCTATTACCGGCCTGGGCCAAATTGGGGTCTTACCAAGAGCCAAAAGGCCAACAGATCGAACCTAATTTACAAGCTTTTGTGGCGGATAATACCGTGACGGAATTAGAAGAGGTGGCCCGGCGAATCCGCCAGGACTTACAGGACCAACCCGACCTTCGTTTACGGGATATCTTAGTCCTCGCGCGTGATCTGGGGCCTTATAGTAAGCACTTACCAGCGGTGATGAACCAATTTGACCTGGCTTACTTCCTGGACAATGACATTAAGATGGGTAACCATCCTTTGGTCGAGTTGGTGACGAAGCTACTTGGTCCCGTTAACCAGGCCTTTTATCCGGAAAATATTCTGACAATTTTGAAAACCGGTTTCTTGCGTCCTAGTCAAGACGGCCAGCTAATTAGTGACGACATTTATTTTGAAACCGTGGCCTACCTTGATAATTATTTGGCCGGCCACCGTCCTTCCGCACGGAAATGGCATGATCGGCAGGCGCAGTTTATCCTGTTTGAGGATAACGGTGAACCAGATCGGCCTGGCTTTGACCAAGATCAGCGGGTTAACCGCCGCCTGAACCTTCTGAAGGGCTTTGTGGTGGAAGCCCTCGATGCCATGAACCAAGGGTTAAAGCAGGCGAAAACGTTAAGCGATGGCGCCCGCTTCTTGATGGCTTACCTAGACCAGTTTCAGGTTAAAAAGGCGATTATCAATCACCGGGATGCCTTGGTGGAAGCTGGCGACTTGGTTAAGGCCCAGCAGGTCATGGAAGTTTGGCAACTCTTTATTAATATCTTGGACCAAGTTGTCCAAGTGGCCGGTGATCAAGACTTTGACCGCCAGGTCTTTTTGGCGGCCCTGCAATCAGGGTTTGCCGGAGGGAAATTTACGGGTATTCCCAACCAGTTGGACCAGTTGACCATTTCAGAGGCTGGAATCGTGCAGAGCCAAAAGTACCGAGTTTTGTACTTTATTGGTGGAACCCGGTCGGCCTTACCAGCGCAGGTTAAGAATAAGACCGTTTTGACGGACCAAGACCGTCTGCTCGTGCAGCCGGCATTGGCCGAGCAGGAAACGCCACGCTATTTGCGGCAAACCGCTGCGGCCCAGATGGCCGAAGAAAATTTGGTTTTCTACGGGGCCCTGCAGGCTGCTTCGTCAAAGGTCGTTTTGTCCTATCCACTGTTAAATCAGGAGGGCAAGCAAAACGAAATGTCACCTTACTATAGCCGATTGCTGAATTTCTTTTTAGTACCGGTTCAGCCGGTGGCAGGACAGGCCAAAAACTTGGTTGATTTAACGGCGCACTACTTAGGAACACCGGCGGCGACGCTGTCGCAATTGGCTAAAATGACCGATTTAGCTGGTCAGGAAACTGATTTTCAAGCGGTCCGAGATGCCTTGGCAGATGCCGGCTTAGATGGCCAGGTTGACCGGGTGCTATCGAGCCGCCATTATCAAAATCAGGCCCGGATTTTGACTCCTGCTTTGGCCAAGGAGTTATTCCAACGGCCACTGCGGGTCTCAATTTCACAAATTGAAGCTTTCTATCGAAATCCCTATGAATACTTCTTGAAGTATGGGTTGCGCTTACAAGAACGGCCAAGTGCCGAGCTGGATGCTGCCTCGACGGGAATTATTTATCATGACCTTTTTGAAAAGGCGGTCGGCAACCTAATTGAGAAGAAGGAAACCCTTCGTGACCTCACGCCAGCAGAGATTAAGACGGTCGTTCAAGATGAATTGGCTCGGTTGGTCCAGGAACCACAATTTGCTGAATTAAATGAGGACGGCCAAGGCAAGACGGTGGCCCAGTATTTGGACCAGGTTGCCCAGGAGTTGCTCAAACAGCTAACGCAGGCAGCCCAAACGAACCAGTCTGCCCCAGACCGGGTTGAAACGCTTTTCGGTTTTCCTCAGGGAGACCTGATGGCCTTGAGTTTGGGTGAAGGTAATCGGGAGGTCATCGTCCGTGGGAAGATTGATCGATTAGACCGACAGGACCCAGCCGGGGACTTTGCCACGTTGGTTGATTACAAGACATCCGGAAAAACCTTTAGTTACCGTGATGCGGCCAATGGCCTGCAGCTTCAGTTGCTGACATACTGGCAGGCTGTTCAGGAAAACGCCAAGCAGTTGGGCATCCAAAGTGTTGGTGGAGCCTTCTTTGCCCCAATCCAGCAAGAAGTGATTCCACTGGCTAAATTCCGCGGTGACGTGGATGAGTTATTGGCTGGTAAAGCCACTAGTCAGAGTTTTCAGTACCGGGGCTTGGCTCTGGATAATCCTGATTACCTAGACGAACTAGAGCGACTGGCACCAAAGGAAAAGGCGCGCTACTATCAGTTAACGATGTCAAAGGATGGGCAGCCAACGGCAACATCGGAAACGATTGCCGATGCTGATTTTGCCCTTTTGGCTAAGAAAAATCAAGAACTACTGCAGGAAGCCGCCGAAAAGATTCAAGCCGGGCAATTCCCAATTCGACCGGTTGAAAGTGCCTTGCAATATTCGGCCTATAAGGACATCATGCGCTTTGATAAGGTCTTGGGCGACCGTTACCAGGTGCCAAAGTATACCGGGCGGAAGAAAGAAGTCATCAAACAGTTACAAGCAGAAGAGGATGGTGAAAATGGCTAGACAATACACCGAAAATCAGGAAAAGGCAATTAGCCATAGTGGCCATAATATCTTAGTGGCGGCCTCGGCTGGTTCTGGGAAAACGACGGTCCTGATTGAGCGCTTGGTCCGTAAAATTTTAGCCGGTGCCAGTGTCGATGAGTTTCTAATCGTGACTTTTACTAATGCCGCTGCTGCGGAAATGAAGGAACGGCTGGAAGTGGCGATTACGGAGCAAATTGGCCAGGTGACAGATGACCAGCAAAAGCGCTTCTTGCTGGATCAGTTGGCACTCTTGCCCGTTGCGAATGTCTCGACCATCGACTCCTTTGCGCTGAAGCTAATCGATACGTACTACTATAAAATTGGTCTCGACCCCAGTTACCGGCTCCTAGCCGACCAGGCGGAACTAAACCTGTTAAAGGACCGGGTGATTGAGGCGGTCTTTGCTGACTTTTATGATCAAAGTCATCCCGACCATGAGGCTTTTTTGACCTTAGTCAATAACTTTGCTAATCCAAATCAGGATCAAAACCTGAAGGAAAAAGTCTTAAAACTGGCTGACTTTGCCCTAGCCCGGCCCGATGGTCCGGAGTGGCTGGCTTCTTTGGCGGGTGATTTGGCTGCACCAGCGCCGGCCTCGACAATTGACACAGTTCAGGAAACGGCGGCTACACCAGCGCCAGCCCTAATTGATCAGAATAATTTTCAAAAGTTTTTAGCACCAAAAACTTTGGCGACCTTTAACCAGGCAGACCAGGTTTTTACCGGAATCTTGCAGGACATCGAGGGGATTAGTGAGTTAAACAAGACGGCCAACTTTGTCCAGGAAACTTTGGACAAGGTTCACCAAGTCCAGCAGGCGTTAACCGATCACCAATCCTTTGATACATTACGGGAGCTGATTGCCTCCGACTGGGGTAAAATCCCACAGGCGAAGACGGCCAAGGTTTTTAAGGAAGACCCGGATTTGGCGGCGCTCTTAGATGCCGCTCGGACTGGCTTTAGCACCTTCTTTGCCAAGTCTGGTCGGGTTGGAGCAATCGTCAACTTGAACCAAACCATCTTTGCTTTGACAGAAGACCAGTGGCAGCAGGTTAATGCGGCCGGTAACCAGTTGGTAAGCACGCTGGTAACGGTGACGCAGGCATTTTTGGATGCTTTTGCTGCTAAGAAGCGGGAAGAAAACCTATTGGACTTTTCGGATGCCGAGCAGTTGTCCTTGCTGATTTTGCAGCAGGAAGATGTGTTGAATTTGGTACAAAGTCAATTTCAAGAAATCCTGGTTGATGAATACCAGGATATTAACCGTCTTCAGGAAACTTTCTTGAAAAGCCTATCGAACGGCGAAAATATGTATATGGTGGGGGATGTCAAGCAGAGCATTTATGGTTTCCGTCAGGCGGATCCGTCGCTCTTTACCGGCAAATACTTTGACTTTGCTAGGGATGACAGCCCTGATGAACGAATTGAATTGGCTGAAAACTTCCGGTCAGAAAATAACGTAACGACGGTTATTAACCAGATTTTTACCCAATTGATGGATGAAGAGCTGGGCGATATTCCATACCAGGATTCTGCTAAATTGATTGCCGCGGCGTCCTATCCAAAGATGGTGCCAGCGGTCTTTCACCTGGATATTATCGAACAGGCGAATAAGGAAAAGACAGGCTTTGCGACTGATGAAAGTGGTGAAAATCAGGCTGGACCAGAAGCCGACAATAGCGAAAAGAGGGCCAGCCAGTACCGCTACTTAGCACAAAAAATTCAGGGGCTAATTCAAAAGGGTGAAGTCTATGACCAAAAAGCGGGTTTGATGCGCCCGGTCAAGTTTTCCGATATTGCGATTCTCACCCGGTCCAAGACTGGCTACGTTGAATTACTACGCACGTTAAATCAGGCCGGCATCCCAGTCCAATCGGATGGGGTTGGAAATTACTATCAGGTTATGGAAGTGTACTTAGTCCTTGACCTCTTGCGAATTGTTGATAATCCCCACCAGGATATTCCACTTGCGGCCGTCCTGCGGTCACCAATTTTTGCCTTTGATGAAAACGATTTGGCGGAAATTCGCTTGGCTGACCGCCGCCATGATTTCTATACTGCTGTGGTGGCGGACGCCAAGAGTCATGCCCGTAGTCAAAGGTTCTTAGAAATGCTCGGTGCCTGGCAATCGTTGGCGCGTCAAAATGATTTGGTTGGCTTGGTTTTGGCGATTTACCAGGATACCGGCTGGCTGGATTACGCTGGTGGCCTGCCTGGTGGCAACCAGCGGCAGGCTAATTTGCATGCCCTGTATGAAAAGGCCGGTGCCTTTCAGGAGAATGGCCAATCAGGGCTGTACGCCTTCATCCAATACATTGAAGAGATTCAAAAGAATGGTCAGGAAGTGGGCGAGGTAGCCCAGGAATCAGCCGAGGAAAGTGTTGCCTTGATGACCATCCACGCTTCCAAGGGGTTGGAATTTCCAATCGTGATTTTGCCGGAGCTAGAAAAGGATTTAAACGCCCGCGATATGCAGGGCGACTTCTTAGTGCAAAAGGATGCCGGTGTCGGTGTTGATTACTTGGAGCCGCATGCCAAAGTTAAGGTAGCGACCATGGCAAAGTATGCCGTTAAGGAAGCTCTACAACGGCAGGCTTGGTCGGAAGAAATGCGCCTTTACTACGTGGCCTTAACTCGGGCCAAGCAGCAACTTTACCTAGTCGGTACCGTCGCTAAGCAAGAGGATGAAAGTGCCCGGCCACGGGCACTTTATCTCGAGGCGCGGTCAACGACGGGGCAGTTCTTGGGGCGTGATTTGCGTCTTCGGTCCAAGTCTTACTTGGACTGGACGTTGATCACCCTGGCTCGGTTGAAGGTGCCGGTGCTGACCGAGTGGTTGGGCGAGGTCCAAACGCCACGGGTGCCATCGACTCAGACACCACAGACTGGTGTGATTCAAGTCGCCATTATTCCAGAAGAGGAAGTTGGCCCCTTGACGGTGAAATCAGCTGACTTGCCTGCCGGATCATCGGCTGCTGAACTAGCGGCCGGCGCCGTCACGCCAAAGCAGTCGATTGATACCGACCGCCTGCGTGACCGTTTGAATTACCAATATCCAAACTGGCCAGCGACCCAAACGGCCGCCTATCAATCGGTATCTGAAATTAAGAGTCTCTTTGAAGATCCGGACCAAGGTCAATTGGCGAAGCTGACCTTGGACCAGGCTGGCCATCAAATGTCGTGGTCGGGTCATTCTGTTGAAACTAAAGGTAGAGAAGAGTCGCAGCAGTTGGCTGCTGATAACAGGCAACAAGCTCAAGACGGTGCTGGCTCGAACAACAACAGCGTTCAAGGCAAGTCAGACTCCTCGGCCGAGCCAGCCACCCAAGCTAACGCCAGCCACCGTCCTGACCAGCGCGTTCTGGATCCAACGGCCCATGTGCTCACGACCGATACCTTGCCGGTACCAGCCTTTGAGGAAGACGGTCAAGCCAAGCCAGCACCAACTGCTGTGGGGACGGCGACCCACCTGATTTTACAGTTGATTGACTTTAATCAGCCGTATACATTGGCTGACCTGGAAGACCTCTTGGCTAGCTTGGTGGCGGATGGCAAGGTCTTGGACCAGGTGGCGACCTTGGTTGACTTGGACCAGATTTTGGACTTCTTACAAACAGAGATGGCGCAAACAATTGCCCGCCATTCTAAGACATTACACCGGGAAAATCCGTTTTCAATGCTGGTGCCCGCTAACCAGGTCTATCCTGATTTAACCGAGACGGAACCGATTTTAATTCACGGAATTATCGACGGTTACTTTATCGATGACCAGCAAAAAACAATTACGCTCTTTGATTACAAGACGGATTATGTGGCAAAGACGCCAGGACCAAAGCAAAATAAGGGTCTAGCCAAAATTCGCTATCAATATACGGGGCAAATTCGTCTCTACCAGACGGCTTTACAGCAGGAATATCCGGGCTACCAAGTTCAAAATGGGCTTTTGATTCTTTTGGCTGGTCATAGAACGCTGGAAATTTCGGCTAGTCGACCGTTGGGACTTTCGTAATCGGCTTTGCCAGCGTATAATGGCAGGCAAGTCAGGTGGGTTTCGCCGACTGTTTGTTAAGGCCGAAAATCAGGTCTGCATGAAACGGGGAATTTTGATGAAAAATTTTTACGATATTTTACAGTACTTAAAAACCTATGACGTTTTTATTCATTTAGGCAAGCGCCTTTGGGATATTGAAATGGCTGCTTTGGAAGTCGATAACCTTTACAAGGCCGATGTGATTTCAAAAGAGGACTATAAAAAAATGAAAGTCATCTTGGCTAAGGAACATGACCAGGAGGCTAAGTTGACCGGGGATTACTCCGGTCCGGACTTTTTAGCCGCAAGTAGTGTGCAATAAGCTTTGTGCTCGCCTGATTTTTCCTTAGTTGGATTGATTGGACAATCAGAATAATATTGTTTAAAAAATAACTTATGCTGATTTTTTGTAAACGCTTGCATAAAGTAGACAACCTTTGTTAAAATAACTGAGTAATCTAAGACACAGGAGGAATGTTCTGTCAGGCCACTGCGGCAGAGCTACAGTAAATCATGGCAAAAGATAAATTAATCGGGGTTGACCTCGGTGGAACTACCATTAAGTTTGCGATTTTGACTGACGAAGGTGAAGTCCAACAAAAGTGGTCAATTCAAACCAACATTTTGGAAGACGGTAAGCATATCGTCCCTGATATTATTGAATCAATTAACCATCACTTGGACTTGTACCAATTGGACAAGAGCCGCGTGATTGGGATTGGTATGGGAACTCCTGGAACAGTTAATCGTGAAGAAGGAACTGTTAAGGGTGCCTACAACTTGAACTGGGCACAAGAACAAGCTGTTAAGGAACCAATTCAAGCTGGCACTGGTTTTGACTTAACAATTGATAACGATGCCAACGTTGCTGCCTTAGGTGAAGCCTGGAAGGGTGCTGGTAACAACGATGCCGATGTTTCCTTCATTACTTTGGGAACTGGTGTTGGCGGTGGCTTGGTTGCCAACCATGAATTGATTCATGGGGTTGCCGGTGCTGGTGGTGAAGTTGGCCACATCATCGTTGAACCAAATGGTTACTTGTGTACTTGTGGTAACCACGGTTGCTTGGAGCAATATGCTTCTGCAACTGGTGTTGTTCATTTGGCACAAGACTTTGCCGAACAATATGCTGGTGAATCAAAGTTGAACCGCATGATTGATAACGGTGAAGAAGTAACTTCAAAGATTATCTTTGACTTGGCCAAGGAAGGTGACTATTTGGCTAACGAAACGGTTGATAAGTTGGCTTACTACTTGGGTTACGCAGCTGCTTCAATTTCAAACATTTTGAACCCATCAGCCATCGTTATCGGTGGTGGTGTTGCCGCTGCAGGTGAGTTCTTGCGCGAGCGTGTTGAAAAGAACTGGACAAAGTTTGCCTTCCCAACTGTTCGGACTTCAACTGTTGTGAAGTTGGCTGAATTAGGTAATGATGCTGGTGTCATTGGTGCCGCTTCATTGGCTAACAAGAACAGACAAGATGTCTTGCTTTAATTAATCATTAAATATCCAACAGAAAACAAACAACTGACCGGTTGTTTGTTTTTTATTATCCCAAGGGTCCGTGAAACTTATGGTAGAATAGGAAGTGATCTTGGCAAGTAAATTGCCAACGTTTCAAGGAGGACCGAGTAGTGGAGTGGGAAAGTTTTTTTGAACCATACACCCAGGCCGTCGCAGAGCTAAAAGTGAAGTTGAATTATCTCAGCGCACAGTACCAAAAGGCCGGGCAGCCAACGCCGGTTGAATATGTTACGGGCCGGGTGAAGTCCCAGGCGTCAATTGAAGAAAAGATTGTGCGTCGGCACTTGCATGAAGACCGTCTGGCCCTCGATTTGCAAGATATTGCTGGTTTGCGGATTATGACCAAATATATTGAAGATATTTATGCGGTTGTGGAACTCTTACGCAAGCGGACTGATTTTACCATTTTGGAAGAACGCGATTATGTGATGAATGCCAAGCCTTCGGGCTACCGGTCATACCATATGGTGATTGAGTACCCCGTTTCCTTATTGGATGGGGAGCACAAGGTCTTAGCAGAAATTCAAATCAGGACCTTGGCGATGAACTTCTGGGCAACAATCGAACACGATTTGCGCTATAAGCATGGTGAAATTTCACCGGAGATGGCCGAAGAATTAACGGAAATTTCCAATCAGACCTTTTCACTGGAACAAGAATTTTCAGAGATTAAGGCAAAGGATTAAGAAGTGCCGGCTTAGGCCGGCCTTTTGATTAGCAAGCAGAAAAAAGATCTTAGAGGAGTAGGCATGAAAGTCGCCTTATACAATAATGATCAGGCCCAGTCGCTTGCCATTGTGGCCGACCTGAAGAAAGAATTGAAAGCCCAGGGAATTGCCTTGGACCGGGAGAACCCCGATTTAGTGATTTCCGTTGGTGGGGATGGCACCCTGTTGGGAGCCTTTCACGAATATATCGATGGGAATGATGATTTGCGTTTCGTTGGTTTACATACCGGCCATTTGGGCTTTTATACCGATTGGTTGGGCAGCGAAGTCAAGGAACTGGTAAACAGCTTAGTCCATGACAAAGGTCAGCGCGTTTCGTACCCCTTGCTGAAGATGACGACTGTCACAGCCGATGGTGCCAGGCAGGAGTACTTGGCCTTGAATGAGGGGACGATTAAGCAGCCAGTTGGCACGATGGTTGCCGATATTTGCTTAAGTGGTCGGCGCTTTGAAGGCTTTCGGGGTGATGGTGTCGCTATTGCAACGCCGACTGGATCGACTGCTTATAACAAGGCCAACGGTGGGGCGGTCTTACACCCGTCATTAAAGGCAATCCAAATGTCTGAAATTGCGTCGATTAATAACCGGGTCTTTCGAACATTGGGATCGCCATTAGTGGTTCCGGCCGAGCAAAAGATTACCATTCGACCAAAGACCAAGGCCTTTTTGTTGACCTGCGACCAGTTAGAGATTCTGGCCGAGGGCATTGTGGCTGTTGAGTTTGAGGTGGCCGAAAAAGAAGTTCATTTTGCCTCCTTCCGTCATTTAGACTTTTGGAGTCGGGTTAAGCAGGCCTTTATCGCTGATAGTAGCGAAGAAGACGTTGAATAAGTGGCAGGGCGGTGTCTGGTCGAGCAAAGGCACCGCTTTTGCATGGAATTGAAAGGAGCCGGTTCATTAACCGGCACAGATAAATTAGTATGAAATTTTCTTGGACATATCAGGGAACAGAAGAACGGAAGGTCCGCTCTTTCTTACAAAGTCACGGTGTTTCGCACCGGATGTTCTCACAAATGAAGCATAACGGGGGCGCTATTTTGGTCAATGACCAACAGGTGTACACCTCCGATTATATTAAGGATGGCGACTTGGTCACAATCGTGATGCCGGTTGAAACGGGGAACGACTTGGTCGTTCCTGATTTCACCCCGCTGGACGTGATTTATGAAGACGAACACTTTTTGGCCGTTGATAAGCCATACGGGGTCACTACTGTTCCAGGGCATGCCGATCGACTGCATACGTTGGTTAACCAGGTGAAGGGGCACTTGCTCGATGAAGGGGCCGAAGACTTGGTGCCCCACGTTGTGACCCGTCTTGACCGGGATACTTCCGGGATTGTCTTGTTAGCCAAGCATCGCTTTGCTCATGCCGTTTTGGATCAACAATTGCAGGATCATTCGGTGGAAAAGTTCTACACGGCCTACGTCTCTGGTCACTTGCCAGAGGATCACGGCATTATCGAAGAACCAATTGGCCGTTTACCAGGTGACTTTATCAAGCGCACGGTGACGCCTGATGGCAAATTATCAAAGACGGAATATTGGGTGGAACACCGGTACACTAATGATGAAAATCAGCCGATGACCCGGGTCAAGGTGCAGTTGCATACCGGCCGGACACACCAAATCCGCGTTCATTTTGCCCACATCGGTTTCCCATTAGTAGGGGATGACCTGTACGGCGGGCCACTATGGTATGGGTTGAAGCGACAAGCCTTGCATGCCTACCAGATGACCTTCTATGATCCATTTATTGAAGAAAACCGCCATCTGCAAACGGATTTGCCGGCTGATTTGCAGGCATTAAAGGACATTCAAGGGTAAAAACGTTTACGACTAAGGTTGAAGCCAAGCTGATTTTGTAGTATTTTCAAGGAAGATAAACGAAGTGGAAAGGAATCCTTTCATGGAATTAGACAATGAGCAGCAAGTCCGACAAGCTGTCCATGCCTTAACGGACTTGCTCGAAAACGGACAAGACGATGACTTTATGACCGAGTTCACCAACCTGCACGATTTTGAAAAGGGGCAGGTTTACGCCAGCTTTTCGAAGAACATTCGAGAGGTTGCCTGGCGGGTCATGGATGACGAAACGCTTGCGACAGTTTTTGATAACTTGGAAATCGATGCTGAAGAGGTTGTTGACCTTTTGCAGGAGATGCCACCACAAAAGGGGGCTAATATCCTGGTTGAAATGTTTGCTGATAATGAGGCTGATTTGTTTCAAGCCATGCCAGCCCGGTTAGCCTCAACCTATTTGGCATTGATGCCTCATCGAGAAGCTCAAGAAATCAGAAATTTGATTAAGTATGAGGACCAGACGGCTGGGGCTTTGATGGCCACGGAATACCTGGCAGTAGCTGCTAGTTCAGTAGTGAAGGACGTTCTAGCCCAAGTAAAAAAGCAGGCCGAAGAAGCCGAGTCAATTATCTATGTCTATGTGGTTGATGAAAACCATCGCCTGGTCGGAATCGTTTCCTTGCGGGACTTGCTGACCCATCCGGATGAGATGACGATTGAGTCGATTACCAATACTCGGGTTATTTCGGTGAAGGCGGGGGATGACCAAAAAGAAGTCGCCCAAGTCGTGGCCGATTACAACTTTTTTGCCATTCCGGTTACGGATGATGATCAGCATTTGTTAGGAATCATTACAGTTGATGATATTGTTGACGTGATTGATGAGGAAGCGGTCGAGGAGTACTCTGGTTTGGCTGCCGTCGATGTTTCTGATACCGACGATAGTCCCTGGCACTCTGCTTTGAAGCGGATGCCTTGGTTCTTGGCACTATTGATTTTGGGTCTTGTCTCCGTGGCCTTGGTTGCGAGCTTTGAGCACACCATTCGTCAGGCACCAATTTTGGCTGCCTTTATTATGGTCATTGCTGGAGTTGCCGGAAATGCTGGCACGCAATCCTTGGCCTTGGCTGTCCGTCACTTTGGTTCAAGCACGGATCGGTCTTTCTGGAAGAATCTGATTTCTGAGTTGCTGTCTTCTTTTGTGCTTGCCATCTTAGCGGGCGTGGTTCTTTTCACCGTTGTTTCCCTTTGGCAAGATAACGAAGGGCTAGCCTTGGCTGTTGCCTTGTCTGCAACCGTTGCGATTCTGCTTTCATCGTTGCTGGCGTACTTAGTGCCGGCGGCATTGAGTAAAGTGAATTTGGATCCGGCATTGGTGAATGGACCATTAGTGCAGACGGTGGTCGATTGGGCGGCTATCCTGATTTACTTTGGGATTGCCACGGGCATGTTGAATGAATTCATTGGAAAATAAAGTAAAAGCGATGTCATGATTGATGACATCGCTTTTTATTTAGAGCTACTCTTGTTCGATTAAATGGAAATTAAAATCAGATTGGAACCTGCAAAAATAGGTCAGATAGTGTAAAATGGACGATGATAGGCTTGGCCAAGCTTCAGGGGTCACCTTTGAGAGAATGACTAATCAAGGAGAATTTTTGTGAAAAAAATTGGGACAATTATCGGGGTTGTTGTAGTGGCAGCTGTTGTTGCCGGTGGTGGCTATGCTCTGGGCACTAACCATAATTCAAAGGAATCAACAACTTCATCAAGTTCGGTTTCAACCTCTTCGGCAGTGTCATCAACGGCTAAAAGTACTAGTGACAGCGCTAGTTCTAGCAGTTCAGTGGCATCATCTGCAACCTCGTCTTCGACAAGTGCAACAAGTCAAAAGGGTGCTAACCCACAAACATCAGCTAGTTACGATCCTAATAAAACATTGAGTGGTCAAACCGTTGATTCATCAATGGTTCAACAGGTAACTGCTCAGCTAAAGGCTGCCGGTTTGCCTGCCGACCAATGGGCACCAAGTGATATTAAGCAAATTATCACACAAGCATCACAGCAGGGAGTATCGCCTGTAACCTATGCTAAGCAGAACTTTCACCAATAAGGATTAAAAGAAACCATGAATGTAAAAAACGCTTTTCTAACATTGGCGGCAGCAACCACTTTTGGTGTTGTTGTGGATGCTAGCCATCACCTAGTTGCTCGAGCTGACAGTATCGCTGCTGTCACTGCTGGCCAGAGCGGTTTACCTCGAATGGATGTTGTCGATGTGTCCTCTTATCAGGGCTATTTAACGGCCCAAGATTATGTGACGATGCGCAATAATGGGGTCAAAGGAATTATCGTTAAATTGACCGAGGGAACTGGTTATACTAACCCATATGCTCAAGCACAGGTTGCCAATGCTCGTGCTGCTGGTTTGACTGTTTCTGCCTACCATTATTCTGATTTTAACACGCCGGACGGTGGTCGTGCAGAAGCAAATCACTTCGCGGATGTTGCATCACAACTCGGGTTTAAAAGTACTGATTTATTAATTAACGATTTGGAAGATAGCAGTACGGTTGGTGGAAATGTTTCTGACAACATCCGAGCTTTTAACGACCAATTACATGCCCGTGGCTTTACCAATACAACCCTTTATAGCGGTAAATACTATATGAAGACCAACAACGTTGATACTTCAATTTACGGTGGCGATAGTAAGGTTTGGATTGCCCAATATCCTTATACCCCATCTGGTAGTGATCTTTGGAACACTGGCTTTGGTATGTGGCAATGGTCATCTAATGCTTCTTTTAATGGCATTAGTGGTAAGTTTGACGTTTCTATGGACTATACGGGAATGGCGACAAATGGTGCAGCAAGTGGGACTCAAACTAGTAGCACGACAACGTCAAATAGTGACCAGTCATCTAATACGAACAATAACCAATCAACAGATGCCAATAGTAACCAATCAACTAATACAACAACCGATACTGAGTCGGCTTCCGATAAATTAGTAAAGGCAATCCAAGCTGCTAAAACATCGGGCTACCTTTATGATGGCACAGATCAAAATGGTGGTTTCCGTTGGTATGAAAATGGTCAACCATATACAGGTTTCCGTTATTACATGGGGACTTATTACTGGTTTGTTAATGGTGTTCGCCAAAATGATGGCTGGCGATCAGCTTGGGGAATGACATACTGGACTGACAGCAATGGTCGCGCTGTTCAAAGTTTGCAAACGATTAATGGGAAGCTGTATTACTTTGGTGATGATGGTAGTTATTATGCTCGTCAAAATCAGACAGTGACTATTGGAAATGCTCAGTACCAGGCAGATGGAACTGGTATTTTGACACCTATCAGTGGCTATGCCTATGATGGCTCTGACCAAAATGGTGGTTACCGTTGGTATGAAAATGGTCAGGTATACACAGGTTTCCGTTACTATATGGGCACTTACTACTGGTTTGTGAACGGTGTTCGTCAAAATCAGGGTTGGCGCAATGCCTGGGGCTTGACGTACTGGACGGATAGTGATGGCCGCGCCGTGCAAGGCTGGCAAACAATTGATGGTAAAAGTTATTATTTCGGTAATAATGGAACGTATTATCTCCGATAATCTAATCAAAAAAAGACAAAATTCAGATGGATTTTGTCTTTTTTTGTCGAATGAGATCATAATCGTAGTTAGTCAATGATAGGTTATTGCAAAAATTATGACCTACAGTCGCACTGGAGTGAGATTAAATAGTTACATATGACAATAAAAAGATAATGTTGTAAAATTAATTTTGACGAACAAAAATAAGAACGATTAAAAATAAGTGAAAAGTCACGTTAGAAGGAATACACGAGAAAAATTCTAAATAATTATTATTTTAATATGGCAGTGGTTGAAGTAGACGGTTGGTACGTATAATTTTAGTGAGACAGTAAGTGGTTAAGGTCTCAAGGTAGGTGCCAATTAATTGGTGATGGTGCTAGAAAATTTGGCTTTAATAAATTTTATGTGCTATTAGGAAAACGATTAATTATTTTTTAGTTTGCAAAGCATAGCACTCATTGAATATGTAAGTAGAACCATCTTGAATAGGAGTTAAAGAATAATGAAATTAAAAAAAACGTGGTTAGCGTTAACGGCTATCACAGCACTTGGAGTCGTTGCTAATCAAAATCATTTAACAGTTCATGCTGATGATATTGACCGGGTAACTGGTGGCCAAAGTGGAATACCCCGGATGGATGTCGTTGATATTTCATCAAACAATGGTTATCTTTCAACGAGTGATTTCCAAACTATGAAAAATAATGGTGTTAAGGGAATTATCGTCAAATTGACCGAAGGAACCTATTATCATAACCCATATGCCAGCAGTCAAATCACTAATGCTAAATCAGTTGGTTTAAAGGTATCTGCCTATCACTACTCTACTTATTCTGATCAAAGTAGTGCACGGGCCGAAGCAAATTATTTTGCTGATTATGCAACGCAATTAGGATTTGCTAGCAGTGATTTATTAGTAAATGATTTAGAAGATACTTCAACGCAAAATAGTGGTGTATCTGCTAATAGCCAAGCTTTTAATGACCAGTTAAAAAGTCGAGGTTTTGTCAATGGTGCTTTGTATACCTACGCTTACTATAAAAATAGTATGAATCTTAACACATCGTTTCTGTTAAATAATCGAATCTGGATGGCCCAATATCCATATACGCCATCTGCTAATGACCTTTGGAATACACAATATGGTATGTGGCAGTGGTCTTCAAATGCCGGTTTTAACGGGATTAGTGGTACTTTTGATGTTTCAATGGATTATGTTGGCATGGCGACATCCTCGACGGGATATGTTTGGGATTCTTCTGTTAATGATTATCGGTGGCTAGAAAATGGACAGCCATACACTGGGTTCCAGTATTATATGGGCACTTATTATTACTTTGATAATGGTTATCGTTCAGATAATGCTTGGCATGATGCTTGGGGAAATCGGTATTATACTGGTGGTGATGGTCGTGCTGTTCAAGGCTTACAGACGATTGCTGGAAAGCAATATTATTTTGGCGATGATAATACTTTTAATTTGCGCGAAAACCAAGCAGTCACTGATGAGAATCAAATGTATCAAGCAGATAAGGATGGCGTTTTACAGCCATGGCAAGGTTATCTTTATGATGGATCTGATCAAAATGGTGGCTTCCGTTGGTATGAGAATGGTCAGTTATATACAGGTTTTCGCTATTACATGGGTACTTACTACTGGTTTGTCGATGGCGTGCGTCAAAACGCCGGCTGGCGGTCTGCTTGGGGTTTGACATACTGGACAGATACGAGTGGACGTGCTGTTCAAGGATTACAAACGATTGATGGGAAGCAATACTACTTTGGTAATGACGAAACCTATTTTGTTCGTATTAATCAAACAGTGACAATCAACAATGCCCAGTACAAAGCTGATGGTACAGGAATTTTAACTCCTTTTAGCGGCTATATCTATGATGGATCTGATCAAAATGGTGGTTATCGTTGGTATGAAAATGGTCAGTTATATACTGGTTTCCGCTATTATATGGGCACTTATTATTGGTTTGTTAATGGTGTTCGTCAAAATCAGGGCTGGCGCAATGCCTGGGGTTTGACGTATTGGACTGACAGTGACGGCCGTGCTGTTCAAGGTTGGCAAACAATTGATGGAAAAAGCTACTATTTCGGTAGTGACGGGACGTATTATTTACGTTAATTATTAGAGTCACCGCGAAAGTAGTGGCTTTTTTTGTGTTAGAATGTAACAGTAGAAATATTTTATTACAATGATAAAGAGATAGAGAGTGGACAATGCGATTTAAAATGTACAAAAGTGGTAAGTACTGGGCAGTCGGTTCTTTACTGATTGCCGGCTTATTTGGCACAGTGACTGTTCAATCAAATAATGTATCAGCTGATGCTAATAGCTCAAGCAGTTCTTTGGTTGGTTCCAGCCCAAGTGCTTCAGTTGGTGCTGATAATCCCACGACAGCTGCCAATGGGATTACAAAAAATGACCAAGGACTTGTCGATTACGTTAATGGTGTTAAGCAGACGAATGCTTGGGACCAAACGAATACCTATTATTTTGGTGCAGATGGCCAAGCCGTATCTGGTTTGCAAACAATCGACGGTAAGCAATATTACTTCGGTGATGACCAAACATATACTGTTCGCAAGAACACTGAAGTAACGGTTAATAACCAGACCTATACTGCCGATCAAAATGGTGTTTTAACTGCCAAAAATGGTTTGGAAAAGAATCAAAATGGCTATGTTGATTATACTAACGGTACAAAGCAGACGAATGCTTGGGATCAAACCAACACTTATTATTTTGGTGCAGATGGCCAAGCCGTATCCGGTTTGCAAACAATCGACGGTAAGCAATATTACTTCGGTGATGACCAAACATACACTGTTCGCAAGAACACTGAAGTAACGGTTAATAACCAGACCTATACTGCCGATCAAAATGGTATTTTAACTGCCAAAAATGGTTTGGAAAAGAATCAAAATGGCTATGTTGACTATACTAACGGTACAAAGCAGACGAATGCTTGGGATCAAACCAACACTTATTATTTTGGTGCAGATGGCCAAGCCGTATCCGGTTTGCAAACAATCGACGGTAAGCAATAT